>NZ_JBNTJU010000001.1:0-288951 GCF_051195015.1 Halococcus sp. AFM35 | reverse complement strand
GGACAACGCAAGTCTCTCGCTTCAATGCCTTTGATCTAGCGACCGATCCCGACGCCGTCTAGTGATTCAACAGAGCCCAATATTGTGATTCAGCATCTCGGGGGAACAGGCAATTTAGTTCACTGTGATCCAGAAAAGCTAGAAAAGATAAATAGGAATTTTGTACTCTTGCTCGATAGCGACCAGGAAAGCGAAGACGGAGAACCGAAAGACGAGGTAACTAGAATCAAGGCAAACTTCGATGAGCACGGAAAACGATGTGATGTCTTGGACCGAAGGGAGATTGAGAACTACTATTCCTGCGAAGCAGTCAATGATATTTGTCATGTATCTATTAATAATGAATTTATAGGCGAATATGACGATATAGAGGAGAAATTGAACTCAGAGATGGACGACGGATATAGCTTTGACAAAAGCAAGCATGGTCGGCAAATAGTAGATTATATGTACAGTAACGGAGGAAGCATAGAGCCTGTGGAGTCACTTTTGCAGGACTGTGTAGAAGAAGTACAACGAGAATAATCGAAACTGTCCATGGCTTACCGTTCCCGATGCTCCACTAGCGCTTCCTCGATGGTCAACTCGCCGGCGGCCACGCGCCGAGCGAGCGCCTCGTCGATTTCCCGGTTGTTCGCGGACTGTTCGCGCGAGCGCGCCTTGATGACGTCGAGTTCGCCCGTGGTGGGTTCGATGGTGCGCTCTCGAACTTGCTCGCCCGCGCGCCGCGCGATGTTGACGGCGGCGAGCACGTCACCCATGCCGCGTGCGCCGGTGCCGAGATGGGGCGTCGTGCCGGTCTCGTTGACCATCTCCACGGGAACGTCGAGGTCGTCGATGAGCGAGGCTCCCTTGAGCCGCGCGCCGTCGCCGACGCGCACGACGGGGCCGGTGGCGTCGGCGATTTCCTCGGCGATGACGTCGGCGGCGTCGGCGAGCGGAACGTGAAACGCCGCGACCACCGTATCGCCCGAAAGCACCGCGATACCTGGTCGTTCGCCGGGGTCGACGCCGACGACCGTTTGCCCGCCATCGCGCAACGACGAGAGTGCAGTCTCGACCGCCCGGCGTGGGTCCGCGGGGTCGGCACGGACGACTTCGACCGCATCGGGCGTGCGGTCCTCGTCACCGGCGATGAGGACGCGCGTCCGGTCGGGGAGGTCGTCGCCGGGTTCCACGGTCGTGAACTCGACGCCGCGCTCGCGGAGTTCGGCGACGACGCCGTGATAGAGTGTGAAATCGGCGGTGGCGACGACGATCACGACCGTTCTTTCGCCCGCGTGCCCCTAAACCCTCCCCGGACAGGACGGCTTTTGTTCCGCCGGGCGAAACCCTTCCCGTGAGCGAACCGATTTCGACCGGCTGTGCGGCACTCGACGACCTCCTCGGCGGCGGGCTCCCGCGTGGGAGCGTCACGCAGGTCTACGGCCCGCCCGCCGCGGGCAAGACGAATCTTGCACTTTCGGCCGCCGTCGAGACCGCCGTCGCCGGCGAACTGAGCTACTACATCGACACCGAAGGGCTGTCGGTCGCCCGTTTCGAACAGCTCGCCCGGGCGCGTGCCGCCGACCTCGACGAGTTGACCTCGCGCATCGTCGTCGGTGAGGCGCTCGATTTCGACGAGCAGGAGGAGGCCGTCCGCGACGCCGAAGACCTCGCCGAGCGCGCCTCGCTGGTCGTCCTCGACAGCGCGACCGGGTTCTATCGACTGGAGCGGACGAACCGAGACGAGGGCGAGGCGCTCCGGCAGGTCGGTCGGCAGGTCACACACCTGCTCTCGCTCGCACGCAGACACGACCTCGCCGTACTACTCACGAATCAGGTGTTTGCCGACCCCGACGACGAGTCTGGACGGGTGCGGGCGCTCGGCGGTAACACGCTCTCACACCTCACGAGCGTCATCCTCAGGCTCGAACGGTTCCGGGCGGGCAACCGCCGCGCGACGCTCGAAAAACACGATGCGAAAGCCGCCGGCGATACCTGTCGCTTCGAAATCACCGATAGCGGTCTCGAAAGCGTCGAAGAAGGGGTTTAGGCCGGGTTCGCCGCGACGGGCGCTATCGCGGAGCTGTTCGCCGAACCGTTCGCGCTCGCGTTCGGGCTACTGCCGGATTGCTGCTGGTTGAGCCATGCCTGGTACTCGTCTTGGGGCATGACGGTCATGTTCGCGAGCATCTTCGAGTGGCCGGAGCCACAGAACTCAGCACAGTAGAGCTGGTAGGTGCCGGGTTCGGTGGCGATGGTCTTGATGGTGTTGTACTGGCCGGGGATGGCATCCTGTTTGAGACCGAGCGCGGGCACGTGGACCGCGTGGATGACGTCACGGGAGGTGATGTGGAGATAGACGGGTTTGTTCGCCGGTATCACGAGTTCGGTCGAGGAGTTGACGCCCGCCTCCGGATAGATGAACTCCCAGCCCCACTGGAAGGCGTCGATTTCGACCTCGACGGCCTCTCTGCTGTCGGGAGCAATCGCCCCCGAGCGGTTCGGATGGGTGACCGATGGCTCCAGTTCCTGTTGGGCCTGTGGCTGTGCGCCTTCGGCCGAATCGGGCGTCAGCGCGATGACGGGATTGCCGAGCACCGTATAGGCCGCGATGCCGACGAACAGGAGGATGATGGCGGTAGCCACCGTCCACGTGATTTCGAGCCGGCGGTTCTCGCGGGTCGGCTGCGGGTCGTCGTTGTCCTTGAATCGCCACACCGTATAGACCAGGATGACCTGGACGAGCAGCGTTATCGGGATGGCGACGTACAGCAGTTTCGCGTTCAGTTCGTAGATGAGGTCCGCGTTGACCGACTGTGCCAACACCGGCTCCGTCGCGGCGAGCATCAGCCCGACCACCAGCAGGGCGTACCGCCCGAGACGCGTTTTGTTCATCTGGCGGCGCTTCGGCAGTGGTGCATAAATACCTGCTGACTCCCCTGCCGATGGCCGAAAGCGCGGGGCCTAAGTACGACCGTAGCGAAAATCGGAATTGAGCGACTACACCGTGACAGCCGACACTGACACCGAGCGCAGACGGGTAACGACGCTACTCGCGGCCGCGGCCATCGGCGTCTATCTGCTCATCGTCGTCGGGGCGACCACGGCGCTGACCGAGGCGACACGAGCCTGCTCGACGTGGCCGTTCTGTGGAAGCGACCTCACCGACCCCCGGGTGCTCATCGCGTGGGGCCACCGCCTCGCCGCCCTCGTCGTGGGTGGCGTCGTCCTCGCCGCACTCGTCGCCGCGTGGCGCTCGTCAACACCCCGGCGCGCGAAGGCCGTTTTAGTGCTTCCGTTCGTCCTCTACCCCGTCCAAATCGGACTGGGCGCGCTCGCCGCGACCGCCACGGCCGGCTGGATTTCGACGCTCCACCTGCTCTGTGGGATGGCCATCTTTATCGGTCTCGTTCTCGCGCTCGCGTGGACGCTCGAAGTCGGGACCGGCGACGCGACACCGACCGCTCCCGACCGCTCCCCACCGCCCGACTCCATCGAACACGTTCCGACGCCGGAGCCGTCCGGCCCGCTCGCGAGCGTGAAAGCAGTCTGTGCGGCGTATTTCAGACTGATGAAACCCCGGCTGATGTGGCTGCTTTGCCTTGTGGCGGCCGCCGGAATGGCGCTGGCTGCCGGGCCGGCACTCGATACGGGTCTCGTCGTCAGGGTGCTCGGCGGCGGCGTGCTCGCCATCGGCGCGAGCGGCACGTTCAACCACGTGCTCGAACGCAAGAAAGACCGGAAGATGCAGCGGACCGCCGACCGTCCGCTCGCCACGGATCGAGTGGGCGTGGCGAACGCCCTCGTCTTCGGCACGCTGCTCGCGCTCGCCTCGCTTGTCCTATTCCTCTCGGTGAACTTGCTCGCGGCGGCGCTCGGTCTCTGTGCCATCCTCTTTTATAGTGTAATCTACACACTCGTTCTCAAACCGAATACGGTACAAAACACCGTGCTCGGCGGCGCTGCGGGCGCGCTGCCGGCGCTCATCGGCTGGGTCGGGGTAACAGGAAAGGTCGGAGTCCCGGGACTGGCACTCGCGGGCGTCATCTTCCTCTGGACGCCCGCCCACTTCTACAACCTCGCCTTGGCATATAAAGACGACTACGCCCGCGGCGGCTTTCCGATGATGCCCGTCGTCCGCGGCGAGCGCGTCACCCGTCGACACATCGTCTGGTATCTGGCGGCCACGCTGCTCGGCGCGAGCGTTCTCACCGCCGTCACGTCGCTCGGGTGGCTCTACGCCGGGGCGACGATTGGGTTCGGCGCACTGTTCCTCTGGGCGGTCGTCGAGCTCCACCGCGAGAAGAGCGAGGGGGCCGCCTTCCGAGCGTTCCACGCCTCGAACGCCTATCTCGGCGCGCTGCTGTTCGCCATCGTCGTCGACGCCATCCTCGTCTGAGCCGGCGATAGGCGTAAGTCGAGTGGGCGATAACTCGGCACATGACGACAGTCGAGATCGAATACTGCGTTCCCTGTGGGTTCCTCGACCGCGCCGAGACCATCCAGCACGAACTCCTCACCAATTTCGGGGCGGAACTCGACCGGGTGTCGCTCGTGACCGGCGACCACGGCGTCTTGACTGTGAGCGTCGGCGACGAAACCGTCTTCGACAAGGACGAGGACGAGTACGACGTCGATGGCATCGTCAGAGAGGTCCGCGGCCAACTCTGACGGTCCCGAAATCGAACCCCTTAGAACGGCTGCGGCCGATGGTCCGCCATGGATGCGGTACTGCGTGCGGCGGACGTTCGCCGGGAGTACGGGGACCGGGTGGCGCTCGATGGTGTCTCGCTGTCGGTTGCCGCCGGCGAGGTGTTCGCGCTGGTCGGCCCGAACGGTGCGGGCAAGACGACGCTCGTGCGCGCGCTGACCGGCACGACAGCGGTCGATGGCTCGGTGTCGGTCTTCGGCAACTCGCCGAACGCAGTCGAGGAGTCACGCCTCGGCGTGCTTCCTCAGTCGTTTTCCCCGCCGGCACGGCTAAGCGCGCGCGAACTGCTCACCTACTACGCCGGCTTGTACGACGACCCGCGCGACGTCGAGAGCGTCCTCGACGACGTGGGTTTGACTGGGAGCGCCGACACACGGTATGAAGACCTTTCCGGCGGGCAGCAGCGTCGGACCTGTGTCGGCGCGACGCTCGTCAACAACCCCGACCTGCTGGTACTCGACGAACCGACGACGGGCATCGACCCGGCCGGCCGGCGCGCGCTCTGGAGGCTTCTCGAAGGGCTTGCGGCCGGCGGCACCACCATCCTCCTCACCACTCACTACATGGCCGAGGCCGAGCGTCTCGCCGACAGAGTGGGACTGCTCGCCGATGGACGACTGGCCGCCGTCGGCTCCCCTACTGACCTCGTCGCCGAGTACGGCGGCCGGACGCGACTCGAAATCGAGACCGATGCCGACGCGGCGGCGCTCGACATCGGTCACCCTGTCGATTCTCGGCCCACGGGCATCGTCGTGGACGGCGTTTCGGCGACCGACATCGGTGCGGTCGTCGAGGCGCTCGAACGGAACGGGATTTCCTATGGGGAACTCGCGTGGCGACAGCCCGACCTCGAAGACGTCTATCTCGCGGTGACAGACGAAAGTTACTCGCGCGACGACACGGACGAAGAGCGGTCGCTGACGAGTGCCGAGCGGGAAGCGGGGGCGGTACAGTGACCGCGACCGGGCGGGTCGGCGCGGCCGCCAGCGCGGCGTGGCACTCGTTTCTCCGCCGATGGACGGCCGTCTTCTTCACCTTCTTCTTCCCCGTGATTCTCATCGTCATCTTCGGCGTGCTCGTCGGCACCCGACCCACGGGCGGCGGACTGTTCACCGAACCGCCGGCGTACTACGTGCCCGGGTACTTGGCGGTCGTCGTCCTCTTCACGCCGCTCTCGCGGATCGGCAGCACGGTCGCGCGCCACCGCGAGGGTAATCGCTTCGAGAAACTCGCCACCACGCCGCTCTCCCGGTCCGAATGGCTGCTCGCCCAGACGCTCGTCAACGTGGTCATCATCGGGCTGGCGAGCCTGCTCATCCTCGGGCTCGTCGTCCTCCTCACGGGTGCGAACGTGGCACTCTCCGTCATCACTGTGCCGTTCGTCGTCGTCGCGGTCGCGCTGTTCTGTGGGATGGGCGCGCTCATCGGCAGCCTCGCCGACTCCCAGGACGGCGTCATCGCCGCGAGCAATTCGTTGGCGCTGCCGCTGCTCTTCCTCTCGGACACCTTCGTCCCGCCCGAGTTGCTCCCCGAGTGGTTTCGGCCGGTGATGAACCTCTCGCCGCTGACGTACTTCGCCCGCGGGCTGCGTGCGGTGGCCACCGGCGGGGGTGGCTGGCAGTTCGATTTGGGAATCCTCTGCGTGCTCGCGCTCGTCTTCTTCGCACTCGGGGCGTACGCGCTTCCGCGCACCGACTGAGCTACCGCGGCATCCAGTCGTAGAGGTGGTTCAGTAGGAAGTAGGTCACCACACCCAAGAACAGGCTCAGCGACCACGAGGCGACCGCGATGCGACCGATGCGGGCGTGGGCAGTCTCCTTGAGTTCGGCGGGTGTATGGGTCAGTCCGAGCACGACCGGATAGACCACGACCGGAACGGCGATTGCCGACAACAGGATGTGGACCGCGAGCATCACCAAGTATAGTGGTCTGATGAGGCCAGCATACGCCGCGAGGAACTGGCCCTGCTCGATGACGATTGCCTTCTCGAAGCCCCCGCCCACCTTCCAGAGGTAGACCACGAGAAAGACCATGATGAGCGAAAAGGCGGTGAGCATCGCCGCGCGGTGACGGCGGATGTTCCCCTGTCGAATGAAGTAAAAGCCGACGAGCAGCGCCGTCAGCGCGAGACTGTTGATGACGGCGATGGCGTCCGAGAACAAAATCACTGTGTCGTTGCCGATTGGCGGGAAAATGTCGACGATGCCGGCGAACGTCCCGATGACGAGCACGTAGCCGACCACCGAGAGGACGGCGGTCGCCGCGAGCGGGTGCTCCTTGACGGGACCGTGCGTGCTGGCTGTTGCCATCTCCGATACTCGACTCGCTCGGAGTATGCCTCTTCTGGTTTGAGGTTAGGACAAGATATTTATCAATGCTGTTGCCATCGAAAGCATGGTCCGCTCGCTGCTTCACAGCGCGCTGCTCGAACGGCATTCGACGCTCCGCTTTGCCCTCATGCTTCTGGGCGTCTGTGTGCTGCTCGCGAGCGGTCCGCTGTGGCTCGGCACCGCGGATTTCGACTACCACTTCAGTTACGACGGGCAGGTGGCAGACCTCTCGTTCCAGCAGGAACTCGAAACCACTCCCTACCGACAGCTCGATACCGAGACGAAACGCATCGTCGACGACGCAATCGACGGACGGAGCTACGACTTCGAGGACGACACCCGGAGTCTGCCGAAATACGTCTCGCGTGGCGGGACGTTCTATGCGTTCAACGCCGGTCGTTCCGTCGACTGGACGAATCCGGGGTCGGCCGTTCCGGTGCTAACCGGGCTGGTCGGCCTCTGGCTGGTCTTCGAGGCGGTCCAGCACGAGCGCAGCCAGCTCGGACCGCGCGGGCACTGAGCGTCGTACATGGTTTTCACCGATAGACCCAAATCGGCGGCGACTGAAACGGGACCCATGAGCGCAGAACAGGCACAGCGGCCGATTCGGTGTCTCGTCGCCAAAGTGGGGTTGGACGGCCACGACCGTGGTGCACACGTCATCGCGCGCGCCTTCCGCGATGCGGGCTTCGAAGTGGTCTATTCAGGGCTGCATCGCTCGCCCGACGAAGTGGTCCAGGCCGCCGTCCAAGAGGACGTCGACGTGCTCGGGATTTCCATCCTCTCGGGGGCGCACAACACGCTCGTGCCAAAGATTCTCGACGGACTCGACGAGTATGGCGCGCTCGACGACACGCTCGTCATCGTCGGCGGCATCGTCCCCGACAAGGACAAAGACGACCTCAGAGACCGAGGTGTGTCGGCCATCTTCGGTCCCGGCGCGTCGATGGACGAGACCATCGAGTTCGTCCGCGAGAACGCCCCGGAACGCGAATGAGCGACCTGCTCGACCGCCTGCTCGACGGCGACCACCGCGCGCTCGCCCGCGCCATCACCAACATCGAAAACCGCACGCCGGGCCACCGCGAGTTGGTCTCCTCGCTGTACGATTACACCGGTGACGCCGAGGTCATCGGCATCACGGGCAGTCCGGGCGCGGGCAAGTCCACGCTCGTGGACAAGGTCGCCGAACACTACCGCGAGCAGGGACTGACTGTCGGTGTCATCGCCATCGACCCCTCCTCGCCCTTTACCGGCGGCGCAGTTTTGGGCGACCGCATCCGAATGGCCTCGAACGTCGGCGACATGGACGTCTTCTTTCGCTCGATGAGCGCGCGCGGCAGCCTCGGCGGCGTCTCGATTGCGACCGCTGACGCCGTGAAAGCACTCGACGCCTTCGGCAAAGACAGGATTATCGTCGAGACCGTGGGAGCCGGCCAGAACGAGATCGATATCGTCAAAACTGCCGACACGGTGACGGTGCTCGTCCAACCCGGCAGCGGCGACGACGTGCAGATGCTCAAGGCGGGTATTTTGGAAATCGCCGACGTGTTCGTGGTGAACAAGGCCGACCTCGACGGTGCCGACCGCACAGTCCAAGAACTGAACGAGATGCTTCAACTGCGCGGTGACGACGGCGGTCGCACCGCGAGCGGTCACCACGCGGGCCATCACGCCGAATCGGCCGAGGCGGTCGCGCTCCAACGCCCCGACACGGACGCCGAATGGACGCCACCGATTGTCGAGGCGGTCGCCACCCAAGGACAGGGCGTCGCGGAGTACGTCGCCGCGCTCGACGACCACCGCGAGCACCTCGAAGCCACGGGCGAACTCGACGCCAAGGCACGCGCCCGCTACGCCGAGGAAATCAGGACCCTCCTCCGAGAGGACACCGCCGACCTCCTGACCGAGGAGATCGCCGCCCGCGGCGGCATCGAGGAACTCGTCGCCGGGGTCGAAACGGGCGAGACTGACCCCTACGAGATCGCCGACGCTGTTCTCGACCCAATCGCCGAGTGCGCCCGGCAGCAGCGCGATTCCTGAGTCGAACCGCGTCCGTCCCCAGTAGGTAGGAAACTACCGTAATCGGTATACGCGAGTATGAAATAGGGGCCAGCCACATGAAACACCCAGTCGTGGCGCTCGCGCTATTGGTGGTCGGTGTGGCCGTCGGTATCGTGGTCACCGGTGGACTCGTACCGATTCCCGCCGAGTTGTCGAGTCAGGCAGGGTTCGTGCTCCAGCTCGGCGGATTACAGGACTTCATCGAACGCATCGATGCCATCCTCGAATCGGTCGTCGACCTGCTGCGAACGCTCGGCCAACTGTTCGGCGAGGGCGGAGGCGGCGAGTAAGCGTCAGCGCGCAATCGCCAGCGCGACCTTCTCGATTGGGTGGCGGGGCGCACTTTCTCCGGAGCGGTCGCCGAGTTGCGTACGGCAGGAGGTGCCGGGCGCGACGACCTCCTCGGCGTCGCTCTCGTCGACCTGCTCGAAGAGGATGTTCCCGATTGCCTGCGAGAGGTCGTAGTGTTCTTCCTCGTAGCCGAATGAGCCGGCCATGCCACAGCAGCCCGAATCGAGCGGGTCCACGGCGTAGCCCGCTCTCCTGAGAACGCCGACGGCGTGGTGGTCCTTGTTGAGCGCCTTCTGGTTGCAGTGGCCGTGGTAGGTGAGCGACTCCTCCTGCTCTTCGAAGTCGATGTCCTCGTCCAGCCGCATCACATCGATGTATTCGAGCACGCCGTAGGCGCTGCCCGAAACGCGCTCGGTGGCGTCGTCCTCGGGTAACAGGTCGAGGTACTCGTCCTGGAACATCACCGCGTCGGACGGCTCGGCGAAGACGACCGACCAGCCGTCCTGAACGAAGGGGTCGAGCGCCGCGACGTTCGTTTCGGCACACTCGCCCGCCTTGTCGAGAAAGCCCTTCGAGTAGGCCGGTCGGCCGCTCGACACCACGTCGTCGGGCATCTCGACATGAACGCCAGCCGCTTCCAACGCCAGTACCGCTGCCTTGCCCGGTTTCGTGTTGCTGTAGTTCGTGTACGTGTCGGGAAAGAGCAGGACTTTGCCGGTGGCATCGCCGACTGGAACCTTCGACCCTCCACGAGAATCGAACCACTCTTCCAGACTCTGGCGCTCGAAATGCGGCAGGTCGCGCTCTGCGGCGATTCCCAAAACTCGCTCCATCGCGGCCCGCGCACCGGGGAGTTTCGGTCCCCAGTTCGACAACGGCGCGAACGCGCTCCCGAGCGCTGCCAGACTGTCGATGTTCGCGAAGACGCGCTCGCGGAGACCGGCTCCCTCACGCTGGTGATACTCGTGTTTGACCTCCGTCTTTATCTTCGCCATGTCCACACCCGTGGGGCAGTCGCTCATACAGCCCTTACAGCCCACACAGAGGTCGAGCACCTCCTCCTGGAAGCGCTCGGAAAACATCTCCTCCTCGGAGATTTCGCCAGAAATTCCCGCCCGGAGCATGTTCGCCCGCCCGCGCGTGGTCTGGATTTCTTCCTTCGAGGCGCGGTAGGTCGGACACATCGTGTTCGAATCGGTCTGGCGGCAGGTGCCACAGCCGTTGCAGAGTTCGATGGCGTGGGAAAACCCGCCCTCGCCCTCGAAGTCCATCTCGGTCCCCGGTTCGAGCGAGGAGTAGTCCGGCCCGTACCGGAGGTTCTCGCGCATGTCGGCCGGTTCCTCCTCCCAGTACACCACCTTCCCGGGGTTCATCCGCTTGTCGGGGTCGGCGGCGAGTTTGAGTTCCTGAAACGCGCTCCAGAGCTGTTCGCCGTACATCTTCGGGTTGAACTCCGTGCGTGCGAGGCCGTCGCCGTGCTCGCCCGAAAACGAGCCGTTGTGGTCAAGTACCAAGGAAGTGACGTCTTCCGAGATGGAGTGCATCTTCTCGATGCCCTCGCCCGCTTTGAGGCTCAGGATGGGTCGAATGTGAAGCGTCCCCGAGCCAGCGTGAGCGAAATACGCCGCCGACGTATCGTGGGCTTCCAGTACGTCCTCGAACTCCCCGACGTATTCGGCGAGTTCCTCCGGGGGTACAGTTGCGTCCTCGATGAACGGGTAGGGTTTCGGGTCGCCCTCCAAGCTCATCAACAGTGGAATCGCGGCCTTGCGGAGCTTCCAGAGCTTCAACTGGTCTTCCGGTGTATAGGCCTCCAGCACATCGAAGGCGCTTCCCTCGTCGACGAAGTGGGCGTTCGTGCCCTCGATTGCGTCCTCGAAATCGTCGTGGAGTTCTGAATCGAATTCGAGCATCAGGGCCGCGGCCGTCCCCTCGGGGATGGGTTCGGCGTACTGGGAAAACTCGGTCGATTCGCTCGCCAGCCGAAAGACCTCGTCGTCCATCAGCTCGACGGCGCTCACGTCGAAGTCGAGTGCCTCGGGGACGGCCTCCATCGCGTCGCCCAAACTGTTGAAACAGTAGAGCGCGAGCGCGGTCTCGTCCGGTTTCGTGACGAGTCCGACGGTGGCCTCCACGATGGTTCCGAGCGTTCCCTCCCCACCGACGAACAGTTTTGAAAGGTTGATGACCTCATCGCCGTCGTCGTTCTCGTCGATGACCTTGTGGAGATTGTACCCCGACACCGAGCGCTTCAGAGTGGGGTAGCGCTCGTCGATCTCCTCGGCGTTGTCCTCGACCAGCTCTCGTACCGTGCGATAGAGGTCGGCCTCACGGTCGTCCCTCTCGACGATTTCCTCCCATTCGGGGCTATCGAGGACGACCTCACGAGTGTGAATCAACGAGCCGTCGGCGAGCACGACACGGAGTTCCTCGGTGTAGGCGTCGGTGATGCCATACCGCACCGAGTGCGCCCCGGTACTGTTGTTGCCGATACCACCGCCGATGGTCGCCCGGTTCGAGGAGGCGGGGTCTGGGGCGAACTTGAGGTTCCACTGGTCGAGGTGGTCGTCGAGGTGGTCCTGGACGACGCCGGGCTGGACGGTCGCGCGCCGTGCGTCGGGGTCGACGTCGAGAACGTCGTCCATGTGCCGGGTCGTATCGAGCACGACACAGCCCGGTCCCACACTTTGGCCGGCGAGCGACGAGCCAGTGCCGCGCGGAAGCACCGGCGTGTCGTGGTCGGCGGCGACCCGAACCGTCGCCTGCACGTCCTCGATGTCGCGCGGACAGACCACGCCGGCGGGCCGTGCGCCGTAGATGCTGCCGTCGGTCGCATAGAGGATTTGGGAATACTCGTCGAAGCGGACCTCGCCGCGAACCCGCTCGCGGAGGTCATCGGCGAGCGCGCGGTGTTCGGGGACGGCGTCGTGGTCGTGGCCGAGCGCGTCGGCCGAGGTCTGGAGGGTCGGTGGGTCGTAGAACTCGTCGTCGACTGCCATGACCGGTTTCGGTGAGTCGTCGTGTTAAGCGCTATGCTAACGGATACCGATTCCGCTACAGCAGCGACTCGACGAACCCCGTTCGGAGTGCGGTTATCAGCAGCGTCAGTACCGGAACGCTCATGAGCGTCGTGGTCAGCACGACCGCGCTGACGTATTCCGGCCCGCTGACGCCCTCGGGCGAGCGCTCGCCGCTAAATTCGATGAGCAGGATGAGCGACGTTATCGCCGCCGGCGTCGCACATTCGAGGATGAACACGCGCGCGACGGTCGTGTTTCCGAAATCGAGCACGACCGCGATGGCGAACCCGACCAGCGGCGCGACCAGCAGTTTGAGAACGTTCGCCGACTTCACACGGGACAGCGCCGCGCCGTAGTTCGCATTCGCCAGCTGCACCCCAACGAGAATCAGCATCAGCGGAATCGACGAATCGCCGACGAGTTGGATGGTCGTCATCGTCGCACCGTCCGCCGGCGGGACGAGACCGAGCGCGCGCACGACGAGCGCGAGGACGACCGCGTAGACCAGCGGGAGTTTGAACACCTTCGTGAGCGCGCCGAGACCACGTGCACCGCCGGCCCGCGAGGCCAAATAGACACCCACAGTGTAGATGACGACGCTCTGGCCGACGAGGTACAGGACTGCGGTCGCCCGCCCGGTCGCGCCGAAGGCGAACTCCGAGAGCGGTATCCCGTAGTTACCCGAGTTCGAGAAGGCACTCACCAACACGAGCGCGCTCTGTATCGGCTCCTGCTCGCCGAGGACGCGTCCGACGCCCTCGGCGAGACCCGCCATGAGGAGGATGAAGGCGACGACGCCGACGAGCACCTTCACCAACGTCGCGCCGCCGACGGTAGTCGTCGTGAGGCTGTGAAAGACCAGCGCCGGCACGAGAACGTACACAGTAACCGTATTGAGCGGCTCGACGTCGATGTCTCGCAACCGACCGAGGACGAAGCCGACCGCGGCGATGGTGACGATGGGGAGGATGGCCGTGGCGAAGACCGAAAGCAGCGACATACCCGGCCTACTCCACACCCGATTACGAACGTTGCGAGACGCGATTCAGGGTCGAGTCACCTGTCGGGAACGACCACGAGTTTGCCGAGGAAACTCTCCTCCAAGACGGCACGCTGAGCCTCGCTCGCACCCTCCAGTTCGTACTCGCGGGCGATGTCGATTGTGAGGTCGCCAGCGCTCATCAGGGTGGCCAGTCGGGCGAGCGGCACGCGGAAGTCCGGCGTGTTGAACATGCTCATGAACTGGTAGTTGACGTCCTTGCTGCGGGCAACGCCGTCGTTTTCGAAGCCCACCTGTGGGCTTTGCTCCCCGATACCGACCACCCGCGCACCGGTCGCAGCCACCGCCGCATCGAACTGGAGGTAGTCGTCGAGGCGGTGGTCCAGAACGACGTCGACGCCGTCGGTTCCGCCGACGCCGCTGGCCGCCTCGCCCACCGCGTCGGCGAGGTCCGCACGGGAGTAGTCGAAGACCGCGTCGGCACCCAACTCGGCGAGTCGGTCGTGGGAGTCCGGGCTGGCGGTCGTCAGCACCTGTGCGCCGGTCGCGGCGGCGAGCTGGACCGCGACGTGGCCGACGCCACCGCTTCCCCCGTGAATCAAACAGGTCTCACCGGGTTCGAGACCCGCGTGGTCGACGAGCGCGCGCCACGCCGTCACGCCGGCGACGCCCGCCGCGCCCGCCGTGGTCGTGTTCACTCCATCGGGCAGGTGAACGAGCCGGTCGGCCGGCACGGCCGCGCACTCGGCGTAGCCGCCGTGGTGGTTGCGGCCGATACCCGTCCCGTAGACGCGGTCGTCGGGTGCGAACCCCTCAACTCCCTCACCGGTCTCGCGAACTTCGCCGGCGAAATCGGTCCCCGGAATCATCGGCAGCGTGAACGGATCGTACGCTCCCTCTCTGAAGTAGGTATCGACTGGATTGATGCCGGCGGCGTGGACCTCGACGAGTACCTCACGAGCGCCGGGACTCGGCTCGTCGATTTCCTCGATGTCCAGTACCTCGGGACCGCCGTGGTCGTGGAATCTGACGGCGCGCATGACGGCCACTCGTCGAGGGGGCGAGAAAAAACTGTCCCGGCCCGTCAGAGCTTTCATCGATGGAGTCGAACCGACCCCGATGCGGCTCATCGCCCACCGCGGCTTCGCCGACCGCTACCCCGAGAACACGCTCGTCGCCATCGAGAAGGCGGTCGACGACGCCGACATGATCGAACTCGACGTTCGGCGGTGTGCCTCGGGCGAACTCGTCGTCTTCCACGACGAGGTGGTCGATAGAGCCACCGACGGCTCCGGGCGCATCGACGACCTCCCGCTTTCCCGGCTCGAAGACCTCGACGTACACGGGACGGGCACCGGGATTCCATCGCTCGCGGAAGCCGCCGACACGATTCCCGCGGATACGGGCATCAACCTCGAACTCAAAGAGCGCGGGATTGCAAACGAGGCCGTCGCGGCCGCCTCCACAGTCGACAACGAGGTCATCGTCTCCTCGTTCGACGGGCAGGCACTCGACGACCTCGACACCGACGATTCGACTGTCGAGTTGGCCTACCTCTTCGGGCTGAACACCGACGAGGACTTCGAGAGCGCACTCGAACTCGACTGTGGGTTCATCCACCTCCACTGGGGCCACTGGCTGCTGACGGATGCCATAGAGCGTGCCCACGCCGCTGGCATGAAGGTGAACGTCTGGACCATCGACACCACGGTCGGCACTCGGCTGCTCGCGCGCGCCGGCGTCGATGGCGTCATCGCCGACTCACCCGACGTGCTCTGACAGCGGATTTAACCGAACGGGCTGTGGAGCGGTCAGCATGGACGAACGGCGCTGTCCCGACTGTGGCGTGCGAATGGAGGTTACGAAAGCCGTCACGACCGTCGATTCCGAGAGCGTGAAACTCAAAACCGACGACAAGCGCGACGGACTGCTCGGCTCGCTCGGAATGAAACGGACGCTCGGCGTCGATGCGTATCTCTGTCCGGAGTGCGGGCTGGTTCGGCTGTACGCCGACATCGCGGAGTGAATCGCGGGGATTTAAGCGCGCGGCAGCCCCCTCACGAGGTGATGCGACTCCACGAATATCAGGCAAAAGAGGTCTTCGCCGAGGCCGGGATGCCGACACCCGATGCGGAGTTGGCCGAGAGCACCGACGAGGTGCTCGCTGCGGCCGAGCGAATCGGCTATCCGGTCGCAGTCAAAGCCCAAGTCCACGTCGGCGGGCGGGGCAAGGCCGGCGGCATCGAACTCGCCGAGAACGACGAGGAAGCGCGCGAGGCCGCCGACTCCATCCTCGGCATGGACTTGAAGGGCTACACCGTCGAGCGCGTGCTCGTCGAGCAGGCTGTGGATTTCGTCGACGAACTCTACGTCGGTGTGACGATGGACCGCGGCGAGGGTAAACCCGTGGCGATGGTCTCCTCCGAGGGCGGCGTCGACATCGAGTCGGTCGCCGAGGAGCATCCCGAGGCCATCGCCCGCGAGCACGTCGACCCTGCCTTCGGCATGCACCACTACCAAGCCAACCGGGCGGTCTACGATGCGGGCGTCGACCGCGAGGTCGCCTCCGATGTCGCAGGCGTGCTCACGACGCTGTTCGACCTCTGGGAGAACCGTGACGCGAGCGAGGCCGAGATCAACCCGCTGATGATAACCGAAGAAAACGAGGTTGTGGCGGCCGACGCAGTGATGAACATCGACGACGACGCGCTCTTTCGCCAGCCCGACCTCGCGGAGATGGAAGAGGAAGCCGCCGGCGACGATTTGGAGGCGAAGGCCAACGAGTACGACTTCGATTACGTCCGTCTCGACGGCAATGTCGGAATCATCGGCAACGGTGCGGGGCTGGTGATGACCACCCTCGACCTCGTGGACTACTATGGAGGGACGCCGGCGAACTTCCTCGACATCGGCGGCGGCGCGAAGGCCGAACGCGTGGCGAACGCGCTCGACATGGTGTTTTCGGACGACAACGTCGATAGCGTCGTCTTCAACCTGTTTGGGGGCATCACCCGCGGCGACGAGGTGGCACGCGGCATCAACAGCGCTATCGAGGAGTTCGACGAACTCCCGAAACCCGTCGTCGTGCGGCTTGCGGGGACGAACGCCGAGGAGGGGATGGACATCCTGAACGCCGACGCGCTCGACGTCGAGGAGACGCTCGAAGGCGCAGTCCAGCGAGCCGTCGAGCACGCCGGAGGTGCACGATGAGCGTGCTCGTCGACGACGACACTCGGGTGGTCGTACAGGGAATCACCGGTGGTGAGGGCGAGTTCCACGCCGGCCAGATGATGGAGTACGGGACGAACGTCGTTGCGGGCGCGGTCCCCGGACGTGGCGGCGAGGAGGTACATGGAGTTCCGGTCTACGACACGGTCGAAGGAGCCGCCGAGGCCGAGGACGCCGACGCTTCCGTCGTACTCGTCCCGCCGGCGTTTGCGGCCGACGCGCTGTTCGAGGCGCTCGACTCGCCCGTCGACCTCGTGGTCGCCATCACCGAGGGAATCCCGACCCAAGACATGAGTCGCGTCAAAAAACGCCTCGGCGAGACCGATAAACACCTCATCGGGCCGAACTGCCCGGGGATAATTACGCCCGGCGAGGCCAAGCTGGGCATCCTGCCGGGTAACATCTTCTCGTCGGGCAATGTCGGTCTCATCTCGCGCTCGGGCACCTTGACCTATCAGGTGGTCGATAACCTCACCGACCGCGGACTGGGCCAGACCACAGCGATAGGAATCGGCGGCGACCCCATCATCGGGACGAACTTCGTCGACGCACTCTCGTTGTTCGAGGAGGACCCCGCGACCGAGGCGGTCGTGATGTGTGGCGAAATCGGCGGCACCGACGAGGAGGAGGCCGCCCGATTCATCGACGGGAACATGGACACACCGGTTGCGGGATTCATCGCGGGCCGGACCGCGCCGGCCGGCAAACGCATGGGCCACGCCGGAGCCATCGTGAGCGGTTCCGGTGCCGGGACCGCAGAAAGCAAAATCGAGGCGCTGAGCGAGGCCGGCGTGCCCGTCGGCGACACGCCCGAGGAAGTCGCCGACAGCGTCGAAGAACTGCTGTAAGCCGACGGCGACGCTCGTTTTCTGTCTGTTTTGAGAGTCCGTCGCGTCCGGGGGCTGGCGGTCGGCCCGGTCGTGTTCACGCAGACTGTCGGATAACCGTCCCCGATTCCGTGAGCGATTGCGCTTTGCAGCCACACGAGGACGCTTTCGATAGTGGTAACTGGTAACAACTATTAAGATACTAGCCGTTCAAGCGTGCGATGCAGACACGCGGGGTCTGCGCTACGCTCGGCCGACACGGGGCCGCCGAGTGTGGGAGCATACGCGAACCACGGGCCGGGGGTCAACCGGCCGGCCCGTTTTCTCTCGCAGCGAACGAACACGGACGATTGTCGAATGGGACTGTTTTAGAGGCGAAACCCATATCTTTGTCCCGTCTAATTCAGTAGTTAGATGAGACACAGTAAAGTTCCTCGGCAGGGATGGTTTCGATGACTGCCGGGACCCGACCGGTTCGTGAGGTGCTGGTCGCATGTTAGAGGAATTTTTCGTTCGAGTGGCCGGCACGGACCCGGTATGGCAGGCACTCGTCGGCGGATTGGTCATCGCCGGTCTCAACGCCGTCGGTGCGCTGTCGGTCGTCGTTTGGCGAAATCCGAGCGAGCGCGCGCTCGACGGGGCGCTCGGGTTTGCGGGTGGGGTGATGCTCGCGGCGAGTTTCACGAGCCTCATCATCCCCGGTATCGAGGACTATGCCAACGGCAGCCTCTTCCCGGTCGTCGTCGGCATCCTGCTCGGCGCGCTCGTGCTCGACCGCGGCGAGAAGTGGGTGCCGTACGTCCAGCGCCTCGTCACCGGCCGCAGCCGCGAGGAGCTATCGACGGATGGCGGCGAGGCGGTCGCGGCCCACCGGACGGCCGCCGACGGGCGCATCACACCCCTGATAATCTTCATCGTCGCCATCACGCTGCACAACATGCCCGAAGCGCTCGCGGTCGGCGTCGGTTTCGGCTCGGGCAATCTGAGCAACGCCATCGCGCTAATGGCCGCCATCGGGATTCAGAACATCCCCGAGGGACTTGCGGTCGCGGTCGCCGCCCGCAACGCCGGGCTCGGCTCGCTGTTCTACGCCGGCGTGACGGGGATTCGCTCGGGGCTGGTCGAGCTACCTATTGCGGTCTTCGGCGCGGTCGCGGTCTCGTTCGCCGAACCCCTCCTTCCCTACGCGATGGGCTTTGCCGCCGGCGGGATGCTCTACGTCATCATCGACGAAATCGTCCCCCAGACCCACGAGCGCGGCCACGAACGGGTGGCGACGCTCGGCACAATCGTTGGTCTCGTCGTGATGCTCTCGCTCGACGTCGCGCTCGGCTGAGTTCGATACTGTCCGTTCGTTCCCGGACCCCGCGAACCGTCGAGCGTCGCTACTCGCTCAGTTCATCGAACTTTTCGACGCCGGCGCGTGCGATTTCGACGTCCTCGTCGGGCATCCCGCCGCTCGACCCGATTGCCCCGACGATTTCGCCACCGCTTTCGAGCGGGAACCCGCCACCGAAGACGACGAGTCGGCCCTCGTCGGTCGTTTGGAGACCGTACAGCGGGCCACCGGGCTGGACCGCCTCGGCGAGTTCGTGGGTCGGCATCTCCAGCCCGGCGGCTGTGTAGGCCTTGTTCCGGGAGATAGTGACGCTCGGCAGCCACGCCCCGTCCATCCGATGCTGGGCGACGAGGTTCCCCTCCGAGTTCGACACCGTGAGCACCGACGGAACGCCGATTGCCTCGGCATGCTGTTCGGCCGCTTCGATTACCGTCGTCGCTCGTTCGAGTGGGATGGTTGCTACCATGTTCTCCACCCATCCGTTCTCGCCCATCACACAAAACCTGAACGTCCGTGCGCTTTCGCGACCTCGTGGCGCTGTTCGTCATGCGGACGGTCATCCTCGTGCCGCTGGTCGCCGGCATGACTCACCTCGTGAGCGCGCTCGGCGTGCTCTAAGCGCGCACGTACTCGATGAGCGCCGCGACGAGTTTGTTCTCCGCACGTCGGAGGTGCTCTTCGGCGGTGCGTCGCTCGACGCCGACCGTCTCGGCGATGGCAGTCGTCGTGGTCTCTCGGGGAATCTCGTAGTAACCGTTGTCGTATGCGGTCGCGAACGTCTCACGCTGGCGGGGCGAGAGGTCGGGAAGGACGCCGTCGAGGGTGAGTAACGGCGCGTCGTGGGCGACGGTCTCGATTTCGCGCTTGCGCTCGACGGTGACGGCGAACCCATCGTCGAGAAGGGCGCGATAACACGACGTGAGGTTGGCCGGATCGAGCGCGAGCACGCGGCAGGATTTCGCGCCGTCGGCGTAGCGCAACGGTGGGAGGAGCAGGCAGTCGTGGCGCGCGAGATACGTCTCGATGAGGTTCCCCTCGTGACGCTTCAGACACTCGCCGGTGATTATCACCACCTCGTCCGGCCGCTGGAGGCGGTCTTGCACGCCGACCTCCTCGCGGACGTGGGCGAGAATCTCGTCGGTCGCGTCCTCCGTGACGTACAGGAGGTCACAGTGGTCGTTACACCACAGCTCGACGCGGGCGTCCGTGCCGGCGGTCGCGGCGGCATAGGTCCCATCGCCCTCGATTCGAAATGTCGCCTCGTACATACGTCGGGGGAACGGCCGCATCGTCCTAAACCCTGCTCCAGGTGGAGGTCAATCCTCGCTGGAGGCGGCAGACGCGGTTCCACCACTCGCCGGCGTAGTGTCGTCGGCTTTCTCGGAGTCTTCGTACGCGATCTGCCAGCCGGTCACTCCCATGAGCAGGAGAACGAGCGGTGAGAGGAACCCGAAGAAGTAGTACGGGGCATACGAGAGCGTCGGAACGCCGAGCGTGCCGGCCATGAACAGCCCGCCGCTGCCCCACGGGATGAGTGCGGCCGTCGTCGTCCCGGCGGCCTCGACGGCACGCGAGAGGTTCTTGCTCTTCAGTCCCTGCTCGCTGTAGAGGTTTCTGAGGGTCATCCCCGGCACGACGATGCTGATGTACTGCTCGGCGGCGAGCATGTTCATCGCAACGGCCGAGATCGCCGTCACGCCGGTGAGACTCGCCACGCCACGGCTCAACCGGCCGAGGTGGTGGGCGAGCACGGCGAGAATCCCGGCCCGTTCGAGGATGCCGCCAAGCGAGAGCGCGGCGAGGGCAATCGTCACGATCCACGCGCCGCCGAGCAGCCCGCCGCTTTCGAGCAGCCCGTTGACGAGTTCCATTCCCGTCTCGGGCCCGGTACCTGACTGGGCGGCCGTCCACGCGGCGGCGAAGTCGGTCCCTTGGACGACCACCGAGGTGAGCACGCCCGCGAAGACGCCCGTCCCGAGCGTCGGCAGCGCCGGAATCCCGTAGATGGCGAGTCCGAAGGTGACGACCAGCGGGACGAACACGAGCGGCGTCACGGCGTACGAGCCCGCGATGGCGTTTTGAATCGCGCCGACGCGCCCGGCGGGAATGCTCCCGGACGCGCTCAGCCCGAGGAACACGTAGAGGACGACCGAGAGACCGAACGCGACGAGCGTCCCGGCACGCATCGCGTTGATGTGGTCGTAGAGGTCGGTGTTCGTCACGGCGGCCGCGAGGTTCGTCGTGTCCGACAGCGGCGACTGCTTGTCGCCCGTGTACGCCCCCGAGAGGATGGCTCCGGCGGTCATCGGGGCGGGAATCCCGAGACCGGAGCCGATGCCGATGAAGGCAACCCCGAGCGTGCCCGCGGTGGTCCACGACGAGCCGACCGCAAAGGAGACGATTGCGGCGAGCACGGCTGTCAGCGGCAGGAATATCGCTGGCGTGAGGAGTTCGAGACCGTAGTACATCAGCCCCGGAATGGTTCCGGCCTGAATCCACGTGGCGATGAGCGCGTAGACGACGAACATGATGAGGATGACGCGCATTCCCATCAGAATGCTGTCGGTGATGCCGTCGTAGAGGGCGTCCCACGAGAAGCCGAGGTGATAGCGGACGAACAACCCGGTGAAGGCGATGCCCCAAAACAGCGGGAACTGTGGGTCCAAGCCGAAGACGACGATGCCGACGCTGAGGAAGAGTATCATCGCCGCGACGGGAACGAGCGACGCCGTGAGCGACGGCCGTTCGTCGGGAGCGATGTCCTCGAACAATCGCGGTTCGTAGGCTACCATCCGTTCACCTCACCGTCGGTGGTAGCCCCACTAAATGGCTTTTCACTCCGCTTGTTCCCGTGCGTTCCGTCGGAACCATCGTATCGGCCACAACACATCGGTTTCACGGGCGACACCTGCTCTGTGGCCGGCGACAGCCATCGCCACGGGACGAATCGACACGTCAGTCCACACGTCTGCCGTTCGGTAGCCGTTCCCATAACACTCCGTCGTTCCAGAACAGGCAAGGATGGTCACCTACCGAATGGAGCGGTGTTTAAGTTCTCACCCGAGATGACAACCGTTCACTATCTCGACGAGGTTGCTGGTTCGTCCCCGTCTGGACCGGACGTGAACACTCGTCCACACAGGGAGACGTTTGTGCTAATAAATAATGCTCCAAGCGGAGGGCGAACTGTCTCGTGTGTCGTTCGCATACACTCCCCTGATGAGCGAACAAGAACCCGCATCGACCGACACCGGCATCGGCGAACCGTCGGATGAGTGGCGCGAGTACCGGGGCGCACCGACCGGCACCGACATCGAGTGCGAGGGGTGGCGACAGGAGGCCGCCCTCCGGATGCTCAACAACAACTTGGACCCCGAGGTAGCGGAAAACCCCGAAGACCTCGTGGTCTACGGCGGCACGGGTCGTGCGGCCCGCTCGTGGGACGCCTACGACGCCATCCTCGACGAGCTGCGCGAGCTGGGTGACGAGGAAACCCTGCTCGTGCAGTCGGGCAAACCTGTGGGACGGTTCCCGACCCACGAGCGCGCGCCACGGGTGCTCATCGCGAACTCGAATTTGGTGGGGAAGTGGGACGACTGGGAGCACTTCCACGAACTCGAAGCCGAGGGCAAGATCATGTACGGCCAGATGACCGCCGGCTCGTGGGCGTACATCGGCACGCAGGGCATCATCCAGGGGACCTACGAGACGCTCGCCGAACTCGGCCGACAGGAGTACGAGAGCGACCTCGAAGGCAAGATCGTCGCCACGGGCGGTCTCGGCGGGATGAGCGGTGCGCAGCCGCTCGCGGTCACGATGAATCGAGGTGTGTGTATCGCCGCCGAGGTCGACGCCCGCCGCATCGAGCGCCGACTGGAGACCGATTACCTGATGGAACGCGCCGAGAGCCTCGACGAAGCGCTCGAAGCCGCCGAGGCAGCGGCCGAAGCTGGCGAACCCTACAGCGTCGCCGTCGAGATGAACGTCGCGGACATGCTCGAAGCGATGGCCGACCGCGAGTTCGTCCCCGACATCGTGACCGACCAGACGAGCGCCCACGACGAGCTTGAGGGGTACTACCCGAGCGGCTACACGGTCGCGGAGGCCGACGACCTCAGGGAATCTGACCCCGAGCGCTACGTCGAGGCAAGCCTCGACACCATGGAGCGCCACGTCGACGCGGTCCTCGACCTCCAGGAGCGCGGCGCGGTCGCCTTCGAGTACGGCAACAACCTCCGCGGACAGGTCGAGGAGCATCGCGGGCGCGAGGACGCCTTCGATTTTCCGGGGTTCGTCCCGGCGTACATCCGTCCGATGTTCTGTCGCGGTCGCGGGCCGTTCCGGTGGGCGGCGTTGTCAGGCGACCCCGCTGACATCCACCGCACCGACGAGGCGGTCACCGAACTGTTCCCCGAGAACGACTCGCTTACCCGCTGGATAGACCTCGCACAGGAGCAGGTCTCCTTTCAGGGCCTTCCCTCGCGGGTCTGCTGGCTCGGCTATGAAACCGATGATGGTCTCACCGAGCGCGCCCGCTTCGCGCTCCGGATCAACGAACTCGTCGCGGAGGGCGAGATTTCGGCACCCATCGTCGTCACGCGCGACCACCTCGATGCGGGCAGCGTCGCCAGCCCGCACCGCGAGACCGAGGCGATGAAGGATGGCACCGATGCGGTCGCCGACTGGCCGATCCTCAACGCCCTGCTCAACTGCGCGGCGGGTGCGGACATCGTGAGCGTCCACGACGGCGGCGGCGTCGGCATCGGCAACGCGCTCCACGCGAACAACCACGTCGTGCTCGATGGCTCCGACCTCGCGGCCGAGAAGGCCCGGCGGGTCTTCACGACCGACCCCGGCATGGGCGTGATTCGCCATGCCGACGCGGGCTACGACGAGGCCATCGACGAGACCGACCAGTCCGACGTGCCCGTGCCGATGCGGGACCGACGATGAACCTGCGCGAGCCGCCAGCGTGGGTCGGTCCCTCCGGGGACCCGAACGACGAGCAGTTCGGCGATGTCGTCGAGCCGACGGCCATCGACGACGCCGGCGAGTTCGACGCCGTGCTCGTCGGCGAGCCGTACGACGGCGCGGTTATCGGTCGGCGCGGTGCGCGCGAGGGACCGGCGGCACTTCGTGAGGAACTCGCCGGCGTCAAGACCCATCACTTCGAGTCGGGACCCGTCGGCTCGGTCGGCGACTGCGGCGACATCGAGATTCCGGATGGTGATGTGGGTGCGGTGCAGGAAACCGTCCGCGAGAGTACCCGTGAAATTCACGCCGGCGACGCGCTGCCGGTCTTCCTCGGTGGCGACAACTCGCTCACCTACCCGAACGCTGCCCCACTGCTCTCGGAGTCACTCGGGGTCATCAACTTCGATGCCCATCTCGACTGCCGTGAGGTGCGCGACGGGCCGACCAGCGGAACGCCCTACCGACAGCTTCACGAATCGGGTCTCGATGCCTACGCCTGTGTCGGCGCGCGCCACTTCGAGACTTCCACTACCTATGCCGAGTACGTCCGCGAGCAGAACGGTGAAATCGTCACGAGCGAGGCGGTCGGCAGCGGTTCCGTGACGGCCGCCGAGCGCGCACTCGACGCGATGGCCGAGGTCGATGCGGTCTACGTCAGCGTGGACCTCGACGTACTCGACGCGACGGCCGCACCGGGCGTGAGCGCACCCACACCCGGCGGACTCACGACGCGCGAGCTGTTTCGAACGCTGCGGGCGGTCGCAGCCGACGCCCGTGTGGCGGGCTTCGAGGTCGTCGAGTGTGCGCCACCGCTCGACACCGATGGGCGGACCGCAGCCGCGGGCGCGCGCGCAATCGCTCACTTCCTCAGCGGATACACCGGAGATTCATCATGACTGAACGCACGACAGTGGTCCACGACGCGAGCGAAATCGTCGTCGGATCCGGAACGGACGCACCGCTCGAAACGTACGAAGACGCCGCCCTCGCCGTCGTCGACGGCCGCGTGGCCGCGGTCGGGCCGACCGACGAACTCACCGACGAGTATCCACCCGAAAACGCCACCCACGCCATCGACGCAGGCGGGCGGAGCGTGATTCCGGGCTTCGTCGATTCCCACACGCATGGCCTGTTCGCCGGCGACCGCTCGGACGAGTTCGCGGCGAAGCTCGGCGGCGAGAACTATCAGGACATCCTCGCCGAGGGCGGCGGCATCCTCAGAACTGTGCGCGCCGTCCGCGAGGCGAGCGACGAACAGCTTCTCTCGAATCTCCTCACCCATCTCGACACGATGCTTGCCCACGGCACGACCACGGTGGAAATCAAATCCGGCTACGGGCTCGACACCGAGACCGAGTTGCGAATGCTCGACGTCATCCAGCAGGCCGACGAGCAGCATCCGGTCGACGTGGTGCCGACGTTCATGGGCGCACACGCCGTGCCCGAGGACGAAGACACCGATGCGTACGTCGACGAAGTGGTCGACGACCAGCTCCCGGCGGTCGCCGACCAAGGAATCGCCGAGTTCTGTGACGTCTTCTGCGAGGAGGACGTCTTCTCGGTCGCACAGTCCAGACGGGTGCTCGAAGCCGGGATGGAGTACGGACTCACCCCCAAGGTCCACGCCGAGGAGTTCGTCCGGCTCGGCGGCGCACAGCTCGCGGCCGAGGTGGACGCGGCGAGCGCCGACCACCTGCTCCACGCGAACGACGACGACCGCACGGCACTCGCCGAGGCGGGCGTCACACCCGTCCTCCTGCCCGGAACGGCCTTCTCGCTCGGCGCGGACTACGCCGACGCGCGGGCGTTTCTCGATGAGGGCGGGTCGGTCGCGGTGGCGACCGATTTCAACCCGAACTGTCACTCCCAGAGCATGGGCTTCGCCATCGCACTCGCCTGTGTCGGGATGGAGATGACGCCCGCCGAGGCGCTCGTCGCCGGCACGCACGGCGGCGCACGCGCGCTCAACAGGGCCAACGAGGCGGGCACACTGTGGGAGGGGATGCCGGCCGACGTGGCCATCGTCGACGCGCCGTCGCATATCCACGTGCCGTACAACTTCGGGGTGAACACCATCGAGACGGTGCTCAAAGACGGCGAGCCGGTCGATGGAGGACAACGGTGAGCGACCGCGAACCCGTGATGCTCGACGGCGCGTCGCTCACGCCCGAGGACGTGGCTGCGGTCGCTCGCGACGGTCGTACAGTCGCCATTGCCGACGCCGCACGCGAAGCCGTCAGGGAATCGCGGGAGCGCGTCGAGGACGTTCTCGACAGCGATGAAGCGGTCTACGGGCTGAACACCGGGTTCGGCCAGCTCGTGACCGAACGCATCCCCGAGAGCGACCGCGAACAGCTCCAGACCAATCTCGTTCGGAGCCACGCCTCGGGTGTGGGCCGCGAACTCGAACCGGAGGAAGTGCGTGCGATGTTGCTCACCAGAATCAACGCCCTCGTGAAGGGGTATTCGGGGGTTCGCGAGGTCGTCATCGACCACCTCGTGAGGATGCTCAATCGAGGTGTGCATCCGGTCGTCCGCTCGCAGGGAAGCCTCGGCGCGAGCGGCGACCTCGCCCCGCTGGCCCATCAGGCGCTCGTGCTGCTGGGCGAGGGTGAGGCCGAGGTCGACGGCGAGCGACTCGATGGAGAGGCGGCGCTCGCGCAGGCCGGTCTCGAACCGCTCTCGCTCGCCGCGAAGGAGGGGCTGGCGCTCATCAACGGCACGCAGCTCACTGTGGGACTGGGTGCGCTCTGTGTGGTCGATGCCGAGCGCGCACTCAGGGGAGCGGACGTCGCCGGTTCGCTCACCACGGAGGTCTCGATGGGCACGACCGCCGCGTGTGACCCGGCGATTCAGGACGTGCGCCCGCACTCGGGACAGGCCGCGAGTGCGCGCAACGTCCGCACCCTCACCGCCGATTCGGACATCGTCGAGTCCCATCGCAACTGCGACCGCGTGCAGGACGCCTACTCGATTCGCTGTCTCCCACAGGTCCACGGCGCGGCCCGGGACGCGGTTTCCCATCTGCGCGAAGCGGTCGAAATCGAGTTAAATAGCGCGACCGACAACCCGCTGGTCTTCGCGGGAAGCGCGGTCGACGACCGCGCGAGCGGTACCGAGAGCGCGGGCGTGCTCTCGGGCGGGAACTTCCACGGCGCGCCGCTCGCACTTCGACTCGATTACGCCACGAACGCGCTCACCGACCTCGCCGCCATCGCCGAGCGCCGGGTCGACCGACTGCTCAACCCGAACCTTCAGGAGGAGCATCTCCCGCCGTTCCTCACGCCCGAGAGCGGCGTGCGCTCTGGCTACATGATAGCTCAGTACAGCGCCGCCGCGCTCGTCAACGAGAGCCGGTCATTGGGCTCGCCCTCGACGGACAACACGCCCGTGAGCGGCGGCCAGGAGGACCACGTGAGCATGAGCACCCAGAGCGCGCTCAACGCCCGCACCGCCGTCGGGAACGCGCTGACCGTGGTTGGCATCGAGCTGCTCTGTGGCGCGCAGGCGATGGAGTTCGTCGACGACGCCCTCGACCCCGGCACCGGCACCGGTGCGGCCTACGGGGCGCTCCGCGAACACGTGCCACCGCTGGATGCGGACCGACCGCTTCACGACGAAATCGAGGTCGCAACGGAGCTGGTGGCCGCGGGGCGGCTCGACGAGACCATCGAGCGCGCACTCGACGAGCCGCTGGCGTAGCACGGTCGTCCTCGCATTCTCGGTCCGTCGAGCGGATGTGGATTGGTGCCACCGAACATTTATTAGCATCTCACCGATAGTGGCTTCGATGAGCACCGACGAGCCGAGCGAGACGGAGACTGCGCACGGCCACGAACACCACGACGTCGAGGGACCGGGCTATCCGACGCCCGCAGCAATGCGGACCGAGTCCGCTCGGGAGAAAACCGCGTTCGTCATGGCACCGCGAGTCGGGATGAACAGTGAGAAAGCCGATTTCGTCGGCGTCGTCGATATCGACCCCGAATCGGCAACGTACTGCGAACTCATCGACACGGTGGAGATGCCGAACAGGGGCGACGAGCTGCATCACTTCGGCTGGAACAGCTGCTCGTCGTCGTGTCATACTGAGGGGTTGCAGCGTGACCACCTCGTCGTTCCCGGCCAGCGCTCCTCGCGCATCCACGTCCTCGATGCCTCGGACCCACGAAACCCCGAAATCGAGCGCGTCATCGAACCGGAAGAGGTCTTCGAGTACGACCTCTCGGCACCCCACACCGTCCACTGCGTGCCGGGCGGGAAGATCGTCATCAGCATGCTCGGGGACGCAGACGGCGAACTCCCCGGCGGATTCCTGCAACTCGACCAGGAGGACTTCACCATCGACGGCCACTGGGAGGCCGACCGCGGCGACATGGCGATGAACTACGACTACTGGTATCAGCCCCGACACGACGTGATGCTCTCGACGGAGTGGGCCGCCCCGACGACCTACTATCCCGGTTTCGACCTCGATGACGTCGAGGCGGGCAACTACGGCGACAGTATCCACATCTGGGACTGGAACACGAGAGAGCACCGCGAGACGCTGACCTTCGGTGAGGAGGGGCTGATTCCGCTGGAGATTCGGATGCTCCACAACCCCGAGGCGACCGAGGGCTACGTCGGTGCGGCGCTCTCCTCGAACATCATCCGCTTTTGGGAGTGCAACGACGGCACGTGGGACTGGGAGAAAGTCATCGACATCGAGGACCGAGAGCATCCCGACTGGGAGATGCCCGTTCCGGGGCTCGTAACGGACACGCTCATCTCGCTCGACGACCAGTATCTGTTCTTCTCGAACTGGCTGCACGGCGACTGCCGGATGTACGACATCAGCGACACGGGCAACCCGCGGCTGGTCGACCGAATCTGGGCCGGCGGCAACTTCGGCGACCGCCAGCAGATACAGGGCACCGACATCCGCGGTGCGCCACAGATGCTGCAACTCAGCCGCGACGGCCGACGGCTCTACTGGACCACCTCGCTGTTCTCGTCGTGGGACAACCAGTTCTATCCCGACATCGGTGAGCGAGGCTCGCTCATGATGAAAGCCGACGTCTCTCCCGAGAAGGGCCGCATGGAACTCGACGAGGACTTCCTCGTCGATTTCGGCGACGCACCGGGTGGGCCAGCACGCGCCCACGAGATACGCTGGCCCGGCGGCGACTGTACGAGCGATGTCTGGCAGTAGATGCTCCACGAAGTGCGGCTCGACTGGCGGAACGGTCCATGTCGGACCATCGAGGTCGATAGTACCGAAACCGTCGTCGAAGCCGCCGAACGAACAGGAGTGAATCTTCCCTACGGCTGTCTGTATGGGGCCTGTGGCACCTGTACGGCCCGTCTGATTGCCGGCGACCTCGCGCACGTCGAACGCCCGCGCGCGCTGAAGCCCCGGCATAGCGAGGCGGGATACGTCCTGCTCTGTATAGCGACGCCGCGTTCGGACTGCCACGTGGAGGTCGGCACGACGGTTCAAGCCGACCTCGTTTCGAATCCATGGAAATAACTCACACACCGCTGGCGCGGTGCGGTTCGATGGGCGCTGCAGGATTTGAACCCGCGACAGCTTGGTCCGAAGCCAAGTACTCTGTCCAAACTGAGCTAAGCGCCCACAGGGAGGGCTATCGGCGAGTCGCAGTTAAATCCCCCGGTCGGCGCGTTTCGCGTTCTTTATCCGCCCACCGGCGGGAGGGTGGCCATGCCCGGCGAGCGCGCTCGCGGCCTGCTCGAACTCACTCGACCCGTGAACGCCGTCGCCGCGGGCATGCTCACGTTCATCGGCGCGTTCGTCGCCGGCGGTCTCGGTATGTCGGTGGCGGTCGGTGCGGCCGTCGGCGCGACCGTCTTCGCCACCGCCGCGGGCAACGCGATGAACGACTACTTCGACCGCGAGATAGATGCAATCAACCAGCCCGACCGCCCGATTCCCCGCGGTGCGGTCACGCCTCGTGTGGCGCTCGGGTTCAGCCTGCTGCTGTTCGCCGGCGCGGTCGTGCTCGCGCTCGCCTTGCCCCTCACTGCCATCGCCATCGCCGTCGTCAACCTCCTCGCGCTCGTCGCCTATACTGAGATTTTCAAGGGCTTGCCCGGCGTCGGCAACGCGGTCGTCGGCTACCTCGGCGGGAGCACCTTCCTGTTCGGCGCGGCGGCCGTCGGGCGGGTTACCGAGGCGGTCGTCGTGCTGTTCGCGCTCGCGGCGCTGTCGACGGTGGCTCGCGAAATCGTCAAAGACGTCGAGGACATCGCTGGCGACCGCCGCGAGGGACTCAATACCCTCCCCATCGCCATCGGCGAGCGGCCAGCGCTCTGGCTTGCCGTGGCCCTGCTCGCGGTCGCGCTGCTCGCCAGCCCGCTGCCCTACCTTCAGGAGACCTTTGGCTGGCCGTATCTCGCCGTCGTCGCGGTCGCCGATCTGGTGATGGCCGTCGCTGCCGTCGAGAGCTTTTCCGACCCGACCGCCGGACAGGAACACCTGAGCTACGCGATGTTCCTCGCCGGCGGGGCGTTCGTCGTCGGCCGACTCGCGGTCGCCCTGTAGGCCGGTGTTCTTTTCCTCGCTGGCGACCTACCGCTACTATGCCAGTCACTGACGATGACGAACTCCGCGCGATACTCGACGGCGAGACGGTGGCGGTCGTCGGCTGTTCGTCGACGCCGGGCAAGGACGCCCACGAGATACCCCAATACCTCCGTGAGCACGGGTACGACGTGATTCCCGTGAACCCGCACGCCGAAGAAATCCTCGACCGTCAGGCGTATGACTCGCTCGCCGATGTCGAAGAAGCAATCGACGTCGTCGACGTGTTCCGGCCGAGCGACGAAGTGAGTGGAATCGTCGATGCGGCGCTCGACCGCGATGACTCTCCAGTCATCTGGACGCAGTTGGGCATTCGAGACAGTGAGGCGACCGAGCGCGCCGAGGAAGCCGGCCGGCAGGTCGTCGAGGACAAATGTATGAAGGTCGAACACCAGCGCCTCTGCTGAACCGTGTGGTGGCCCGTGGAGTCCTGACTCGGATTATTCGCCCGGCGCGGTCGTTTCGTTCGTCTCGTCGGCCGTCGATTCGCCGTCGCTCCCGCCGCCGGGTTCGGCTTCCTCGATGGCCGCCTCCGCGACCAGCGAATCGACATCGATGTCCTGTTCGCGCGCCAGCGCGTCGAGGACGGCACGCTGCTCGTCGAGGTCGCGCTCGATGCGCTCGACGCGCTGGCTGGTGGTTTCGACGTGTGCCTTGACCTCGTTGACCTGCGAGCGCAGCTCGTCGACCTTCTCGTAGAGCGTTTCGGCCATGTCGGCCACCCGCTGGAGCTTCTTTGCCGTGGTGCCGAGTCCCATATCGAGGGGTCGGCACGGAGCTACGTGGCTTTTGTGTTCGCGCTCGAACGGGGCGATTAAGGCGCTGCCACGTCGAAGAGGGGTATGGACGGGTCGCGGGTCGCCCCGCTGGTCGGCATCGTCGGCTGTTGTCTCGTTTTGCTGGCGCTTCTCGCGCCGTATCTCGGTCTCGGCAGCGGGGCGGTCGGGACGTACTACGCCGCCGGCGCACTCAACCCGCTCGTCGGCGGACTGTTCGCGGCGGTGACGACAATCGTTCTCGCCGCCGGCCGCACCGGACGGACCGACCCCGCAACCGCCGCTGGCGTCGCGCTCGTGTTCGGTCTCATCGTTGCGGGCGTGTCGCTCGCGTGGAGCCTGACGGTGCCCGAAAGCATCGTCTTCCAACTTACGACCACCTCGCTCATCGAGTTCCATCGCTGGACGCTGGCGCTCGTCTCGCTCGTGATTCCGGCCAGCGGCGCGTGGTATACCCGCGCGCTCGGACTCGTATAGCGAAAGGTCCTTATTCGGGGACTCGGTAGGTTCGGGTGGACTAGGTCGGGCAGTTAGGCCCTGCTCGTTTCCCGCACCACGGTCTTCAGCGGGGACCGAACCCCGGGTGCGTCCGGACAGACCGGCGCGGGCCCCGCAAGCCAACGTCGAAGCCTCGTCCGTCGGGGGCGGCGGTTCGCGGCCGTTCGTCTGCAGGGACGACCGACCGCGATTGACCGGCGGCAGTCCGTCAGGCGCGGAAGCGAGCAGCGGACCGCCGGACAGCCGTCGCTCGACGGGTCGCGGGGTGGAGGAGGCACGCGGGCTTCCCCGCGCCGGAACGCCGGGCAATCCCGGGCGTCCGTCTCCATTCATTCACCATCAGTCAGACCGCTCGGCTCCCCGTTGGTTGTCCGTCGATGCCGAAACTATCGCGCACTCATTCGAGGTCGATCTCCTCGCCGTTGACGTAGACCGATACGTCGCCCTGACTTTCGAAACTCGTGATGTTGCCGGTGATGCGGTAGGCGTCGCCGCCGCCGCCGAGTCGTCCGGCGACGGTCGACCCGGAGATGATGTCGAGGTCGGGGTCCTGCGTGACGGCATCGTCGTCGATGGGTGCGCCGTAGCTCTGCCCGCGGCGTGCTATCGACCCCGAGACGGTCATGCGGTAGTTCACTTTGTCGTCCGGCTCACCGCCGACGATGACGACGTACTTCGGTTCCGGCGTCGCCGTCGGCGTATCGGTTGCGGTCGGTGTCGGCGTTGGAGTCGGCGTACCGGTCGCGGTCGGCGTGGGCGTGTCGGTCGCCGTCGGTGTCGGCGTCGGAGTGGGCGTATCGGTTGCGGTCGGCGTGGGCGTGTCGGTCGCCGTCGGTGTCGGCGTCGGAGTGGGCGTATCGGTTGCGGTGGTCGTGACCTGTCCCTGAATCGTTTCGGTCGGTGCTCGCGTCGCCGTCTGGGTCGTCTCGGCCATGCTCGTCGTTGTCGCGTTCGACTGGACGGTGGCCGTCTCGGTCTCCTCGCCCGGGGCCGACGCGAGCTGCGAACAGCCCGCGAGCACGAGCAGGGCCGCGAGCAACACGGCTATCACGAATCGTCTGGTCATACCTCAACCAGCCAGCGTGTGGACCATAATACCCTCGATAGTTGTTCCCGGTAGCAACCGTTTCATCCGTGAACAGCCGCTCCACACGAGCCGCGGCCCATCGACCGTCGGCTGCCGGCTCAGTCGCTCGCCAATTCCTCGCGGACGAGGTCGGCGGCGTTTTCGATTGCGCCGACCGAGGAGAGATAGCCCGCGCCGACGGTGGTCTTGAGTGCCTTCGCCGCCGTTCCCCGAAACACCGTCGGGCCGACCTGTGCCACCGCGCCGTCGCCGATGCTGACCAGCCAGCCCGGCGCGTCGAACCTGAACCGTTCCGGTCGCGGCTCGAATATCTCACTACCCTCGTCGTGTTCGGCAAGTGTGACGATGCTCTCGGCGACGCTGCGTGCCTCGCGCACGGCGGCCGCGGCGCTCGCGGGCACCGCCGCCCCGTCGGCATCCGTGACGCGCCCGGCGTCACCGACGACGAACGTGTCCCCGCCGAGGCGGAGCGTATCGGGGACCATCGGGCGTTCGCCGGAGAGTGCATCCGGCCCACGGATACCGCCGGTCCAGAGGAACTGGTCGTAGTCGATTGCTTCCGCTCCGCACTCGACCGTCGAATCGGTGGCACGCTCGACGGCTCGCCCCGTCCGGACGGCCACGTCGCGGCGTTCGAGTTCCTCGTGGACCGCCTCCTGGAAGTTCGCCGGGAAGTTCGGGGCGACGCTGCCGAGGCGTTCGAGCAGGAGGACCTCGCGGTCGATACCCTCCTCGCGCGCGAGCGCGGTCAACTCGCCCGCCACCTGCACGCCCGATAGCCCCGCGCCGCCGACGACGACCCGCCCGCCCGCCGGGAGCGAGAGGAACTCCTCGCGGATGCGCGCGGCGTCGGGCAGTCGCTTGAGTGGGGTGGCGTGGTCCTCGACGCCGGGGAGGTCATGAAAGGCCGTCTCGGCCCCGAGACAGACCGCGCCGATGCCGTAGTCCAATCGGCCGTCGTCGAGTTCCGCAACGTTTCGCTCGTGGTCGACGTCCGTGACGCGCGCGACGCGAACGGTCGCACGGTCGAGAACCTCGTCGAGCGCGACGGTGATTTCGTCGGCGAGGGTCGGCCGGCGCACTACCCGATGGAGTTCGTGCTGGACGAGGTGGTCCGGGCGGTCGTTGACGACGACGAGGTCCGCCGATTCCGGAAGTTTCTTCTCCAACTGGCGGGCGAGCGTGAGACCGGCGTAACCGGCCCCGAGAACGGCGATTCGCATCGTCGTAGGGAGGAGGTCGTCGGTTAAATGGCTTGAGAACGCGAGTGTTCACACGGAACGCCCGACGGGCACACCACCCACTCAGAACAGCGCCTCGGAGTCATCGAGGACGCGCGCGGGACCACCGACCTCCCAGACCCCTGTCTCGACGCCACAGTCGGCGACGGCGCTCTCGACGCGCTCTGCGTACTCTGCGGTGGTGTTGACGTAGACGCTCGCGCCCGTATCGGTCGAGAAATATGCTGGGACGCCGGATTCGCGGAGGTCACGAACCACGTCGAAGATTTCGAGCGTCGCGGGCTGCCAGTAGACCCATCCAGCGGGACCGGTCATCGTGGTCGCGGCCAGCGAGAGCGAGTCGCCCTCGGCGAGTTCGAAGGTGCGCTCGAAGTCGCCCGTCCGAAGCGCGTCGCGCATCTCCGCGAGCTGGCCGTGGATATGAGCGAGTCGCGCCTCGAACATGTGGCTCGCCTCGGCCTCGCGGTGGGCCTCCTCGGTTTCCTTGTAGGCTGGCACGAGCGCGCTCACGATTCGTAGCTCGTCTTCCAATCCCGTGTCGATGCGCTCGGACCGACAGTCTTCGTCGTTGAGACCGGCGTGGAGGTCCGAAAACCCGCCCGTCACCGCGCGCGCGGCCGAAGCCGACCCGCGCCGTGCGACGGTCGAGATTTCAGGGAGGGTGAGGTCGAGGTCCGCCGCCGCACAGAGCGCCCGCGCCGCCGCCGCAAAGCCCGACGACGACGAGCCAAAGCCCACGTTCGTCGGGAAGTCGTTTACACTCTCGAAGCGCACAGGTAAATCGGTTTCCGCGCGCTCGCGCACGTGTGCGACGACTGCTTCGATGCGCTCGCGGCCACGTCCATCGACACGTTCGCTATCCACGACGTAGCGGTCGCCGTCGAGTGATTCGTCGAATTCGACGGTCGTCGTCGTGTTGCTCGGGGCGGTGCAGACGCTGATGGAGTCGTGGTACGGAAGTCGGAGGTCGGCGTCGCGCATCCCGTGGTACTTCACGAGCCCCTGAATCGGGTGTGCCCGCGCGGTGGCTTTCATACCCGTTCGGCGGGTGACGCGCGAATAAACGTCCCGGAAAGCGCTCCGCGTCGAGTCCGATGGTCCAGCCGCTGAACCGAACCCCTCAAACCGCACTCGGTCGGACATCGCTCATGGGAACGCCGCTCGATTCGCGCGAGGCACAGGCTGACGAGGTCATCGACCGCCTCGACGCCGAGTACCCGGACGCAACCATCTCGCTCGATTTCTCGAATCGGTTCGAGTTGCTCGTCGCGGTCATCCTCTCCGCACAGTGTACCGACGAACGGGTCAACGACACCACTCGGGACCTCTTCGCACAGTACGAATCGCCCGAGGCGTTCGCGAACGCCCCACAGGACGAACTCGCCGAGGCGCTGAACTCGATCACCTACTACAACAACAAGGCGAGCTACATCCGTGAATCGGCCCAACTCATCGTCGACGAGCACGAGGGGAAAGTACCCGATTCGATGGGCGAACTCACCGAGCTTCCGGGTGTCGGGCGCAAGACTGCGAACGTCGTGCTCCAGCACGGCCACGATGTCGTAGAGGGCATCGTCGTCGATACCCACGTCCAGCGGCTGACGCGACGGCTCGGACTCACCGACGAAGAACGGCCCGAGCGCATCGAGGAAGACCTGATGGAGTTCATCCCCGAAGAGCGCTGGCGGGCCTTCACCCATCTGTTCATCGCACATGGAAGGGCGACCTGTACGGCCCGCAATCCCGACTGTGAGGACTGTGTGCTCGAAGACATCTGTCCGTCGTCGAAACTCGATTCGCCCATCGACCGTGCCAGCGGCGAGGAGTGGACCTGAGTCGTTTCGAACGATTTCGTCCCCTTTCGGTATGAAACGAGCAAACGGTCGCCGGGGATTTTTATGTGGGCTGTGTCGGCCCGCACGCAGCCCGCGGGCTGCACTGCTGCGCGTGGCATTCGTCGTCCGGCTCCCGGCCGGGCGATTTCGTGTTCAGCCGATGAGGTAGCGCGCGACGTAGCGTGCGATACCCACGAGATAGGCCAGCAGCCAGAAGACCACGTAGCCGAAGACGCCGATACGGAGTCGAGAGCGCCAGTGGGCCATCCGTTCGGAGCCGATTTCGGAAAGGAGAACGTCCTCGTCGTAGTCGTGATAGAGGTTGTGCTCTCGCTTCGCGCGGAAGATGCGGAGTATTCCTGTGAATCCGAAGGCGAGCATCGCGTAGGCCTGGAGTCCAAGGAAGGCATGCAGCGCGGACGCACCGCCGAGCTGGCCGAACAGGCGGGGTAGCATCCAGACCACGAGTGGGACCGTCGTCAGCGCGAGGCCAGTGACGATGAATTTGAGGTGGTAGGTGAGCACGCCCCACGTCACGTTCTCGGTGTCGATCATTATCCACGCGCCGTAGAGAAAGCACGGAAAGCTCGCCGTGACCAACACGGCGACGACCGTCGCCACCGTCGCGTCGGCCAGCCCGAACATGGCGAACGTCGGCGTCGCGCGCGCTAAAGGCTGCCGAAACCCGTGCGTGGGCGGTCGGAACACCTAACCGGGTCGGTGGCGTAGAAGCGGCGATGGCCGACTCCCGACCCACGGCGGACGAGGGAGACGAACAAGCGAACGCGGACGGAGACGAGACGACGGCCGATTCGGCTGCGGCGAAATCGACCGACCAGCTCCGCCAACGGGTCGAGGAGACCTACGACTTCGACGACTTCGGGCCGTCGGACATGGCCCAAATGAGCGCCGAGGAGTGGGAGGCGGCCTTCGACGCCGACTCGTGGATCACAGGGAAAAAGCTCCTCGCGCGCGTCGAAGCCGACCTCAGAAACCGCATCGCCGACCGGGAGGTGTTCGCCCGGCTCGAAGCCGTCGAGGACGGCCTGCTCGCCTATTCCGACGAGGGCTACGCCGTCGTTCATCCCGACGGCAGCGTCGAGGGGCGGGGAACGGTGTTGCGGGACGTCAAACCCACGGTTGCGCTCTGTTCGATGGACGAGTACGACGTCGCCGAACCGCCGGAGGGCGACCTGCTGCCGGAGCCGGAAGCGGTCCCCGAGGGCGGCGGTGAACTCGGTAACTGGATGTTACAGTTCGTCGCTGCCGCACAGCTTCTGGCCGGGCTCGGTCTCATCGTCGCGTGGATGTTTTTCTCCGTCGAGACGCTGTTCGCGCCGGTCGCCGGTCTCGTGTTCGCCCTCTTTGCCCTACTTTTGTTCGTGCAGGTGGCGAACGCGCGGCTGTCGGATAAGTTCCGCTCGGAGGAGTACCGCAATCGGCTTCGGGCGGTCGGCATCGGCTCCGACGAGCGCCCCGAGTTCCTCCCCGAACGGTATCGCGAGCCGGCCGATAGCCCCGCCGTCGAAGGAGAGATTGGGGGCGATTCCGTCGACGAGCGGGACGATTCGGCCCCCTCCGCGTAGCGTGCGATACCCGCATCCGGTGGACTTATGCGAAGCCAGTCCCGAGTGCGGACACACATGAACAGGCGGGATTTTCTGCTGGCAGCAAGCGCCGCGGCGGGTGGCTCGGCCGCCGCCAGCGGGACCGCCGCCGCACAGCAGGCCAACGGTTCCGGCGGCGGTGGCGGGAACGCTACTGGCGGAGGTGGCGGCAACGCCACCGGTGGCGGTGGTAACCAGAGCAGTGGCGGTGGCAACCAGAGCGCTGCCGGCGGGGGCGGCGGAGGTGGGGGTCCGACGAAAACCGTTACTGTGGGTCCCGGCGGTGCACTGACCTTCGAACCCGAGACGCTCACCATCCCGACGGGCGGGAAGGTGAAGTTCGTCTGGGACTCGGGCGGTCACAACGTGAATCCAAAAAGCGGCGACTGGGGCCATCAGCCAATCGAGGACAAGGGTTTCAGCTACACGACACCTCCGTTTCAGAAGACAGGCTCGCAAAAATACTGGTGTGACCCGCACAAATCCGCCGGCATGGTTGGAACCATTCAGGTCGGTTCCAGCGGTGGTGGGGGTGGGGGCGGCGAGGAGGAACCGAGCCCCGAGGAGATGGGCGTTCCCTTCCAAGCGCACTTCGTCGGCATCGCCACCCTCCTGATGATGGTGCTGTCGCTTGTGTACACCTTCTTCCTCGTGAAATACGGCGAATCACCGAACGCGAAGGGAGGCGACTGAGATGTCCTCCTCGAACAGTACCTACGGCGATATCCACAGGTACGAACCGGCCAGGGAGAGTACCGCCGCGGCCGTCGCCATCGTGTTGCTCACCATCGTCGAGGTGGTGTTCGTCGGACTGTTCACGTACGGACTCATCAACGGCTGGGGGACCGAGGAGGTCGGCAACATGTATCTCGGCGCGGTGTTGGCGGTGATCTTCGTCGACCTCGCGTTCGTCCTCCTGCTCTACCGCAAGGAGTTCCTCCCGGACGTGATGATCGTCAAAAAGCGCCGACGCAAGTGGGAGGACCTCTACATCCGCGAGGAACAGATGGAGGGGACCAGCATGGGCGGCGGCGCGTGGGACAGTGTGAAACGAGCGGTCTATCCGTACTACAAGAGATAACAATGCCAGAAAACGAAGACAGCTATCCGGCTGAATCGGGACGCAGACGGTTCGTCAAGGGCGTCGTCGGCGCGTCGGCGCTCGGCGCGACCGGCATCACCGGCGCGACCGGCATCAAATACGCCACCACCTCCTCGGGGACCGGTGGCGGAGCGACGCAGTATTTCGGCATCGAGAACACCGGCGGTCCGGCCCCGCGCGGGATGCCACAGATACCCATCGAAATCGATTCGGACGGCTACCTGAAGGGCGTCTGGCCGGAGGTGAAGACGAAGACGGTCAACGGTGAGGAGGTCAAGGTCGCCGAGATGAAGCTCGGCGGCATCACCTACTCCAGCGAGTGGTTCCAGTACTGTGGCGTCCAGACTTACTCCGGCATCGTGCCGGATGCCGACCAGGACAACTTCTTCCGCGTCTCGGAGTCGGCGTCGACGACCTACGACTGGATGAGCGACCTGAGCGCCGGCGACAAGCTCAACGTCAGCGATTTCGAGAATTACGAGACGTGGGGTAACGGCATCGGCAAGCCCGGTCTCGGCAAACCGGCGATGGCGCGGTGGCGGTCGGAGGACCTCCCACCACAGGAGACGATACCGGTACAGGTGCTCAGAAGCACGCGCATCAAGGATTTGGCCAAGAAAAGCGACCATCCCGAGTGGATTCGGGCGAGCACCGAGAAGGGGTTCATCGCGTGGCTGAACAAGTGTACGCACTTCTGCTGTGTGCCCGGGTTCAAATCGTCGGCTCAGAGCGCGAAGTTCGGCGGGTCGAACGACGTCTACTGTCCGTGCCATCAGTCGGTGTATAACCCGTTCAACCCCGTAAAACTACAGTTCACCTCGCTCCCGCGACCAGAGGACGCTGGAAGCAGCGGTAGTAGCGGGAGCAGCAGCGGCGGGGAGAGCAGCGCATGAGCCTCGAACGCCCCGACGAACACGACCACGGCGGCTGGATGGAACAGAAGGACCTGACACCAATCGAGGAGACGTACCTCACGGTGTTGATGTGGCTCGACAAGCGCCTGCGCATCGTCGACTACCTCGAAGTGCTGGAGAACCTCTACTACAAGGTCAACCTCCAGATGCCAAAGAGCCACACCGAGCAGTACAACCTTGACAACAAGTTCTGGTACTGGTATCCTTTGTATGCGCTCGGAAGTTTCTCGACGATAGCCTACGTCGTCGCCGCACTCACGGGCGCGTTGCTCGGCTTCTATTACGCACCGGCGACCGCCGGCGACCCATCGGCGGCGTACAACTCCCTGGCGATGATCATGACCGAACTCAACTTCGGCTTCTTCCTCCGAAGTCTCCACCGATGGTCGGCGCAGGTGATGACCGCCGCCGTCTTCCTGCACATGCTGCGGGTGTACTTCACCGGCGCGTACAAGGAGCCGCGCGAACTCAACTGGATTCTCGGCATCGTTCTCATCAGCCTGACGATGGTCTTCGGCTACACGGGCTACCTGCTGACGTGGGACCAACTGGCCTACTGGGCGGGCCAGATCGGCGTCGAGATGGCGCTCTCGATTCCGCTCATCGGCCAGTGGGTCGCCCAGCTCATCTTCGGCGGGTTCGCGCTCAGCCAGTCGACGCTCATGCGGATGTATCTGTTGCACGTCTTCTTGCTGCCATTCGTCGTGACGGCGCTGATCGCCGTCCACATCGGCATCGTCTGGATGCAGGGAATCGCGGAGCCACACTAGTACAATGACAGACACAACCGACACTGACGACACGAGAGACGCCACCGAGGAGGTCGCCGCCGACGGCGCGGGCATCGTCGCACCGGACGACGAGACGCCGACGTGGCGTGAACGCAAGGAGCGCCGCCAAGGACTCTCGCGGCTCACCTACGAGTACTTCGAGCGCTCCCGGCGCGAGGACCAGGATTTGCGAAGCGAATCGAGCTACGTCGAACGCGACGTGCTCGCGTTCCCGACGTGGCCCCACGAGATGATCCGAAATCTCTCGTTGACGAGCTTCTTCGTCGGTCTCATCCTCTTTCTGGCGGCCGCGCTGCCGCCGCACCTCGGCGCGCCGGCGGACCCGTCGACGACGCCGGCGATCATCCTGCCGGACTGGTATCTCTACTGGTCGTTCGGACTCCTCAAACTGGGTCCGCTGAACCCCGAACTCGCCATTCTCGGTGGCGAGAAGCTCATGAAGGACGCCACCTACGGCGTGCTCGCCAACCTCGTCGTGGTCGGCATCATCGCTATCGTCCCCTTCCTGAACAAGGGGAGCGCGCGCCGGCCGGTTGAGCAGCCGTTCTGGTCGGCCGTCGGCGTCTTCGGCGTCGTCTTCGCCGTGATGATCAGCGGGCTGTCGATCAAGAACCTCTGGCCGGCGTGGGTGAACGTCCACCTACTGTTCGACATGACGTTCCTCCTGCCCTTCGTGGCCGGATTCATCACGTACGGCATCCTAAAGGCGATGCGTGAGGGCTACATGTTCGAACTCAACCGGCGGTACTACCGGCTGCGTCCACCGCGGTGAGCGACGACAGCGAGGGCGCGAGCGAATCGCGCGAAATCGTCGTCCCGCTGCGCGCCTACAAGGCGGTGACGGTGTTCTCGACGCTGCTGGCCATCGTCTGTGTCATCCTCGGCTTCGGTTTTCTCGACGCCGCCACCGGCGGTGCGGGACCGCTCTCGGTACTGTTCGAGACCATTGGGGTGGCCGACGCCGGCGGGAGCGTCTTCACGCTCGTGAGCGCGCTCGTCGGCATCGGCTTCATCGCGCTCGGGGCCGGCATCTACGTCCTCGGCACGCGCTTTCGTACCGAGAGGATGGGAAAGGCTCAAGACGACAGCGGCGAAGGTTCGGACAATGAGTGACGAATTCGCCAAGGGTCTCGTCGTCCTCTGTGGCGGGCTGTTCGGTTGGATGATCTTTTCGGGCTGGTACACGACCGAGGGTTTCGAGAGCACGCAGCTCATCGCGGAAGTCCCATCGGACCCCGCGATCTATGGGACGATTGCACTCACGCTGCGCGAGGCGCTCTTTTGGTTCGCCATCTTCGGCGCGATCACGTTCTGGGTGCTCATTCCGGCAGGCAGACAGGCCCGCGCCGCGTGGCGTGACCGTCGTTCCTCGAACTGAATCGGAACGATACCTACACTTCAATCGCGGTTTTCGTTATATTCTCCAGTATGTCCCGGTTCTCCACTAGCTCTCCTACTGAACAATCGGCCACAACACGCTCGTTCGGGGACTCAGCACCGAAATCAGTTTGCAGTAGCTGAATCCGTTCACCATTCGTCAAGAGTCCCCAGTCAGCGCCGACCTGTCTCATGTAGCTGGAAAGCTGATCTGCGTGACGATCAAGTGGTTTCTGGAGGTTTTTCGCTTCGACACAGACCGTTGGGATTCCATCAATGCACAGCGCGTAATCGACACGCTTCTCCGCTGAGCCGGATTGTGTTGGATATTCGAATACCACTTCTGGAGAATAGATATTCCAACCAAGAAGATCGATGAGGGGCGTCACCAGTTTTGCTTTCACGTTTGTTTCGGACATCATGGATGAACGATTGATAACTTGTTGAGAGCGAATAACGTACGCTTCGAGCGCTGTTGCATCTCCTTCGTTTTCGCTATCTCTATTTGCTCCGTCTTTCAGCCAAGAGTCGCTGGCGGTAATCGCAGGTGGAACAACCTTCTTGATGCTCTGTGCGGCAAGATGTGGTTCATAAACTGCTGATGTATCGTTAGTCTGCTCAAGCGAGTAAACACCGACAACGCGAACATAGTCTCCCTTAGACGCCATGCCAGCAATATCTGCCTCTAATCGAAGTTCGATTTCCTTGGTCGATACTGGGTCATTCGTCATGATTGCGGCATCGCAGAATATCGCTCTCTGGAAATCACAAAACTCGGACTGGTTCTGGTTAAGGATGAATGGTCCTTTTCGTTCACATCCCCCACACTCGTGGGGCTGCTGAAGATCGCTGTTCTTCTGGGGAATGCGTGTGAGCGTACCGCAGCGTTGGCACTCGAATGTCGCTTCTACGACCCGTGGTGAAGTATCAGAGGTGTTGTGAATCCACCCTTCGAGTTGAATGAGTTGGCCACGGTGCTGTGATTCGAGTTTGTTAATGTCCGTTACATCAGGAAGGTTGAATATTCTAATATTCGCTCGGCCCAAGCTAGGAGATTCCGATAAATCATGCAATCGAAGAGCTTCCTCGGCATATTCCTGAAGACGCTTAGGTTGATTCCTGTAATCGTCTGCAATCTCAGTATCAAATCGGTATATGTCCCGCCAGTCGACGTACAACGAACGTTGTTTCTGTGGGTAGCTCTCTACCAGCTGTTCAATCTCGTCATAGTAGTATTCAGTGTAGAAGTCTCGAAATATACCAATTAATTCTGCATTCTCCGCATGCCCTGCGCACATTCTGTTACCCATCTGGTTACTCGATAATGAAACTGTTGGGAGAATTTAGCCGAAGTCCAAACCACGACTGGTGATTTGTATCGGTATCGTCAGACGACCGCGTTCCAAAGTGGGGCGACGACGAAGAAGACGCTGATGTAGGCCGCATAGAGCACCACGAGCACCGAGGCGGCGATAGCCCCGTTCGGCCGGCCGATTTCACGGTCGTTGCGCGCTTCGACCCGTCTGGCTTCGAGTTCGAAGAAGTCCGTGATGAACATCCCGACGACGAGCACCGACAGCACCATCCCGGAGTGGAGTTCGACGGTTCCGAGGTAAAACGAACCGAGGATGAGCAGGAGCGTGGTGGCGATGTGGGCGGGATGCTGTTCGATGGCATCGGCACCCTCGCTGGCCTGTTGGACGTTCGAGCGGTGTGAAATCGCGCGCGTGATGACGTTCAACACGGCGAGGACGACGAGCACGTACACGATGGCCGGCGGGTGACCGCTGCCGAGCACGGCATCGACCGGACCGAACAGCGAGAGCGGATACATGGGCTACCGTCCGGCGCGACTCCATTAGAAGGTTTCTCATTCCCGGCCGGATTCGGGCAGCGAGACGACCGGCAGCGTGCCGGCCTGCGCCAGCCGCACCGCCGACCCCGATTCGACCGTCCCGGCCACTCGCCCATCGACCAGTAGCTCCACGTCGGCGTCGTCGCGCTCGACGGTGAGCGACAGTCCGGAGAGCGGGAGTACCCAGTGGTCGGGGTCGGTCGCAAAGGGTGAAATCGGCACCACAGTGAGAACGTCGCTACCGTGGACGACGACCGGCCCGCCGGCGGCGTGTGCGTACCCACGACTGCCGGCCGGTGTCGTGGTGGCCACGCCGTCGGCCCGGAACCGCGCAATCGGCGAATCGTGGGCGGGACTATCGAGGGAGAACTCCGAGATGGTCGCCGCCATCGCCGTCGAGAGGGTGATGTCGAACAGCGCGTGAACGGACGCGTCGGCCGTCTCGACGGCCACGAGGGGGCGTTTCTCGACGGTATATCGCCCCGCGAGCACCCGCTCGATGTTCGCCGGCCGGATTCCGTCGGCAGCGACCGGGAAGACCGGTGTGGAGACGTCCGCGGTGGCGAGGTCGGCGAGCGCATCGCTTCCGAGCGCCATCGCGAAATCCGCGGCGGCAGCGGCACCGATGCCGGCTTCGACGACGCCGCCGGCAGCGCGGATCGCCTCGGTGATATCGGCTGTCCCGCCATCGAATGGGAGAATCGCAACGCTCGGTCGGTCGTTTCCATCGGCCCTCTCGCCCTCGCTCATCGCCGTCGATTGTGGCCGCCCGGCCAAAAGACTGCGGGCTTGTGGCAACCTTCGCGCGGGCGAGTCGTTTCGCCGTGTCGGGAAACGCTTTAGCAGCCACGCCGCCATCTCGCCATATGAGCCTCGCCGTCGAGACCCCAGCACCCCCGACGCTCGACCCCGGCGTCGATGCCGACGCCTACGAGGACGCCGACGTGGGTGGCGACGAATATCGCCGCGAGGACCTCGAAACCTTCCTCGAAGCGGGCGCGTGGGCGGAGGCGTTCGAGCGCTGGGCCGCAGAAACGGCAATGACCGAACGCGAGTTCGCCATCGTCCGCGACCTCGGACTGCTCGACCGCTTCGATTTCTTCTGGGACGACTTCGCCGACCGGGTGGGCTATCACGCCCCGGGCCTGCCCGAAGACTGGAAGGAGCGTAACGTCCATCCCGACCTCGATTCGTGGGGGGCGGTTTCGTCCATCAACGCCGGTCTCACCGAACTCGGCCAGCTCGTCTGTGAGGTGCTCAAAGACGATTACATCGACTGGGAAGCCGACTACGAGGCCCCCGACGACCTGCCCGATTTCTGACGCCAATGGTCCCACGAATCGTCCAAGCGGTTAATGTCCCCGGCGGCGAACGGCCGGTATGAGCGAGACGGTCACTCCACCGAGCGAACGCGAATGTGAACTGTGTGGTCGCCGTGACGTCTGGGACGCGACGGACGAAAACTGGCGGGTCGTCGAGAACGGCTCGCCGCACTGTATCCACGAGTGGGACATCAACGGCAGTTACAATCCCTTCGACGGGTAGGCGAGCGAACTCGCCAACAGTTAAGTCCCCGTCGGCGTACGTTCGCGTATGGATGCGACGGAAGCCGAAATCGACTCGCTCGTCGGCCGCGAGGTCTACTCGAACAACGGTGCGTTCGTCGGCGAGATCGAGGACGTCCGCCTCGACCTCGACCGCGAACTCGTCACGGGATTGGCGGTCGGCGGACTGAACCGCGAACTGCTCGCCGGGCGCGCCCGCACCGCTCGCGGAGTCATCGTTCCCTTTCGCTGGGTGCGGTCGGTGGGCGATATCGTGCTCGTCAACGAAGCCATCGAGCGTCTGCGCGAACCCAGCGAGGAGACCGAGTCCGAAGCCACAGTCTAGTTCCCGTTGTCGTCGACGCCGAGCGCATCGAAGAGCTTTCTCCGGACCGCTTGCTCGGTGAGCTGTAGCAGCGTCTCGCGGTTGCCGTCAGTCGTTTCGATACCGGTGAAGATTCCCAGCGGAATCGAAACCGTTGCATCCGTCGAGTGGCCGACGGTCTCGCCGTGTTCCTCGAAGGCGCTTTCGAGGACGTTGCGGATGTTGATGCGGATGTCCTTCGAGCGTGCCGACAGCGTGATGCGCTCGTCGTCGATGGCGAAGACGGCGGTCGTGCTCACTCCCTCCAGATTCAGGAGATGCTGGGCGGCCTGTGCGAGCGCGTCGCGGTCATGGATGTAGCCGGCGTTCGAGACGAGATACGAGCCGTTCACCTCACGGTTGCCGATGGCCTCGGCGAGCACGTCGAGCGTTTCCGGCGACATCGACGGCGATTCGACCTGTTCCAAGGTGTCGTGGTCGGCGAAGGGATAGAGATAGGATGCAGCAGTGAGGTCGGCGGGCGTCGTGTCCCGCTTGAAATCGAGCGTTTCGGCCCGAATGCCATACAAGAGTGCGGTCGCGACGGTCTCGTCGAGGCTGAGATCGAACTCCTGGACGTATTTCGTCAGAATCGTCGAGGTCGAGGAGACGTTCGCGCGCACGTCCGAAAACGCCGCGTCGTAGTCTTCTTCTGATTCGTGATGGTCAATGAGGATGTCGATGGGGCGTTCGATGGCTTGCTCCATCGATTGGGCGTGGTCGACGAGCGCGAGCGTGTCGTAGTCGTCGAAATCGACGTCGGCGCGTGCCAGCAGGTCGACGCCGATGAGGTTGACGAACGCGCGGTCCTCCTGATGGCCGATTTCGCCGTCGTAGAGGATGTCCGCCTCGATGTCGCGTTCCTCGGCGATGGCTTGGAGGGCGACCGCGCTCGCTATCGAGTCCGGGCCGGGGTTGTCGTTGGCGAGGATGGCGAGTCTTTTCTCCGTGCCGTCGAGCACGTCGGCGAGCCGGCCCGCCTTGTGTTCGAGTTCGCCGGTCTCCAGTGCACGCAACGCGGCGTCGGCGATGACCTTCGAGGGGTTGACGACGGCGTCAGCCCCCGCCTCTCGGAGTTCGTCGGCGGTCACCGGGTCCGAGGCGCGCGCGATGACGAACTGCTCGTCGCCGCGTTCGCGGACGTTCTCGATTGCCGCCTCGTTCGCCTCGATGTCCGTCGAGAGCACGAGGAGCACATCCCTCTCCGCGACCGCCTCCGAGACCGCTTCGTCGGCGATGTCGGCGGTCTTGGCGTTCATGTCCTGGTCACGCAGGGCCTCGACGCGTCCCTCGTCGACGTCGACGATGAGGACGTCTTTGCCCTCGTCGACGAGTTCCTCGGCGACGGCGTAGCCCACGCTGCCACAGCCCAAAATCGCGTAGGTGGACATCGAGGCCATCGTGATGCCGGTGCTCATTATCCGTCCACTCTGGGGGAGCCGTGCTTATAATCTGCCCGCTCTCCGGAAGTGACGGCGACGGCGCGCTCTCACGCAAACTATTTGTCGGTGACGACGGAGATTGAGACATGCTCTCGCTTGCAGACTCACCGCTCGCGCGCGACGGCAAGATACTGATTCTCGCCTACGACCACGGTCTCGAACACGGTCCCTCGGACTTCACCGAGCACCCCGAGCGAATGGACCCCCAAACCGTCTTCGACGTGGCAACCCACGACGCCGTCACCTCCATCGCCGTCCAGAAGGGCGTCGCCGAAGGCTACTACCCCTCCTACGAGGACGACGTCTCGCTGCTGACGAAGCTCAACGGAACCTCGAACCTCTGGATGGGCGAACCCGATAGTTCCGTGAACTGCACGGTCGACTACGCCGCCGACATCGGGGCCGACGCCGTGGGATTCACCCTGTATGGCGGGTCGAACAACGAGATCGCAATGGCCGAGGAGTTCCGCGACGCACAGGAGTCCGCCCGCGCCCACGACCTCCCGATGGTGATGTGGTCGTATCCCAGAGGCCAAGGTCTCAAAAACGACACCGACCCGGGAACCATCGCCTACGCCGCCCGCGAGGCGCTCGAACTCGGTGCGGACGTAGCGAAGGTCAAATATCCCGGCAGCCGAGAGGCGATGGAGCACACGGTGCAGGCCGCCGGCGGTGACAACGGCGCGAAGGTCGTCATGTCCGGCGGTTCGAAGGTCTCCGACGAGGCGTTCCTCAAGAACGTGAAGGCCGTGATGGATGCCGGCGGTGCGGGACTCGCCGTGGGGCGGAACGTCTGGCAGCGCGAGAACCCCACCGAACTCCTCGACGCGCTCGAAGCGGTCATCCACGAGGGCCAGTCCGTCGACGCCGCGCTCTCGTGATGGACAGTATCGAAGCGGTCTTCGCGGTGCTCGCGGAAACGGCTCCCGACATCCGCGAGGGGCTGGTCGGTCGGCGCGAGTATCAGGAGGGCGAGAACCCGAGCGGCGAGGAGCAGCTCGCGGCGGACGTCCACGCCGACCAATTGTTGGAGGAGCGCCTGCTCGCCATCGACGGCGTCGGCAGCTACGCGAGCGAGGAGCGCGAGGAAACCGTCGGCGACGAGTCCGGACTCGCCGTCGCGGTCGACCCGCTCGATGGCTCCTCGAATCTGAAGCCGAACAACACGATGGGCACCATCGTGGGAGTCTACGACGCCGAACTGCCGGCCAGCGGGCGCGACCTCGTCGGTGCCGCCTACACGCTCTATGGCCCGATCACGACCATGATGACCGCCATCGATGGCGAAGCCACCGAGAGCGTCGTCGAGGACGGCGAGCGCCACACGGTAAACGAGAGCGTGTCGCTCCCGGCGGAGCCGACCGTCTACGGTTTCGGCGGGCGCGTGCCCGACTGGACCGATAGTTTCACCGACTATGCGCGCGAGACCGAAGCCGATACGAACCTCAAACTCCGCTACAGCGGCGCGATGATCGGCGACGTGAATCAGGTTCTCACCTACGGCGGGGTCTTCGCCTATCCGGCGCTCGAATCGGCTCCATCGGGCAAACTCCGCCTCCAGTTCGAGGGCAATCCGATAGCGTACATTGTCGAGTCGGCCGGCGGGCGCTCCTCGGATGGAAACGGATCACTACTCGACGTCGATCCCGACGAGCTTCACGGGCGGGTGCCGGTCCACGTCGGCAACGAAGGTCTCATCGACCGGCTCGAAGCGACGCTTGAGGATTAATCCTCTCGATTTTTGGCGAGAAGGACCTCGAACGCACTGTCCTCGATAGGCCGTCTTTCGAGGACCTCGAACCCGGCGCTATCGAGATGCCGTGCGCTCGTCTCGGTATCGGGAAAGCTCCAACGCATCTCGACACCTGTCTCCAGCCAGTCTGGGTTATTCCCGCTCCAGCCGTCCGCGCCACCGACGGTGAGCACGGCCAGTCCGCCGGGCCGTAGCACGCGATGGAACTCCGTTGCGACGCGGGTGTGCTCGTCGAGCGGGACGTGAATCAGCGAGAAGAAGGCACACACCGCGTCGAAACTGTCTTCGGCGAATCCGAACGTGCTCATGTCGCCCTGTACGAACAGCGCCTGCGCGACGTTCTCGCGGGCACGGCGGAGCTGTTCGCGCGAGAAATCGATACCGACCACGTCGTGGTCGGTGGCCAGCCGTCTCGCAACCGGCACGCCCGCACCGCAGCCGGCGTCGAGCACGCGCCCATCGTCGGCGAGTCGTTCACACAGCCAGTCGAGAGGGGGCGATTCGGCGGCATCGTCCGAACGCCGCGCCAGATACTCGTCGGCGACCTCGTCGTATCCATCCTTGATGGCGCGCTTGTCGCTCGTCATCGTCCGTCGATGGCGGGGTCGACCCGAAAAGCCACCGGTGGGTACCGGCTCAAATACATGGAAAAGTCTTTCAGCAATTATTGCGCAGTATGGGTATGCAAATCCGTATCGGCGAGGGGGCGAGCGACGAGGAGGCCCACGTCATCGGGAGCGCGCTCGCCGAGCACACCGGCGAGGCAATCGAGGTGTACGTCGGCGACGGTGACGCCCCCGCGACGACCGTCGAACCACCGGCATCCACAGAGCCGTCCGACCAGTCTGCGGAGTCGCCGGCATCGGACACAGCGGGACCGACCGAGCGCGAGCGATTGCTACGGGAGGAGATCGCGGACATCGAGCAGGGTGGTCCGGAGAAATACAAGAACCGACTTGACGAGCAGGGCAAACTGTTCGTCCGCGACCGCCTCGACCTCTGGTTCGACGACGGATTCACCTTCGAAGATGGGAGATTTGCGAACTTCGACGCCGAGGACAGACTGCCGGCCGACGGACTCCTCACGGGAGCCGCCGAGTTCGAGGGCCGCACGCTGCACGCGATGGCGAACGATTTCACCGTGAAAGCCGGCTCGATGGCCGGCAAAGGCGTCGAGAAGTTCCTCCGGATGCAACAGCGCGCGCTCAAGACCGGCCGCCCAGTGCTCTATCTGATGGATTCGTCGGGCGGGCGCATCGACCAGCAGACGGGCTTTTTCGCCAACCGCGAGGGCATCGGGAAATACTACTACAACCACTCGATGCTCTCCGGTCGGGTACCCCAAATCTGCGTGCTCTACGGGCCGTGTATCGCCGGCGCGGCCTATACTCCTGTGTTCGCCGATTTCACGGTGATGGTCGAGGGGATGTCCGCGATGGCCATTGCCTCCCCGCGGATGGTCGAGATGGTCACCGGCGAGGAGATAGACCTCCAAGAGTTGGGTGGCGCGCAGGTCCACGCTGCCGAATCGGGGAGTGCGGACCTCGTGGCCGAGGACGAAGAACACGCCCGCGAGCTCGTCGCTCAACTGATCACCTATCTCCCCGACAACGCCGACGAGAGTCCCCCACGAGCCGACTCGCGCCCGCCGGCGCGTTCGCCTGCCGGCATCGACTCCGTCGTACCAGAGCGGCCGAACCGTGGCTACGATATGCACGACCTCATCGAGCGCGTCGCCGACCAAGGCTCGGTGCTCGAACTCCGCGAGCAGTACGGCCCGGAAATCATCACGGCCTTTTGCCGCATCGACGGCCGACCCGTGGGTGTCGTGGCGAACCAGCCGGCCCAGCGCGCGGGTGCCATCTTTCCCGATGCGGCCGGGAAGGCCGCCGAGTTCATCTGGACCTGCGATGCCTACAACATCCCTCTTCTATACCTCTGCGACACGCCGGGGTTCATGGCCGGCTCCGGTGTCGAAAAGGAAGGTATCCTCGAACAGGGCAAGAAGATGATCTACGCGACCTCCTCGGCCACAGTACCGAAGCAGTGCGTCGTCGTCCGGAAGGCCTACGGCGCGGGTATCTACGCCATGTCCGGGCCGGCGTATGACCCGGAATCCACCCTCGCCCTCCCATCGGGCGAAATCGCCATCATGGGTCCCGAGGCGGCCATCAACGCCGTCTATCGGAATCGTCTCGACGACATCGAGGACGAGGAGGAACGCGCCGCGCGCGAGGCCGAACTCCGTGAGGAGTACCGCGAGGACATCGACGCCCATCGGATGGCCAGCGAGGTCGTCATCGACGACATCGTGCCGCCGAGCGAACTCCGCGACGAACTCGCCACGCGATTCGCGTTCTACGAGGGTATCGAGAAATCGCTGCCCGATAAGAAACACGGCACGATACTCTGAACCGCTCGCCTACCCACAGGCTCACTCGTAGCCGATGTCGGCGGTGAGTTCGGCGTTGCTTTTCTGGAACGTCCCGGAGCCACGGGCGAGTTCGTTGCCGGCGTCGTCGTGGGCGACCGCTTCGGCGATCAACTGGTTCGGGTTGTCGTTGACGACCTCACCCGTAGCGTGAATGGACCCCTCCGACACCGGGCGTTCGAGATGGATGTTGAAGTTCGTCGTGAGCACGAAGACGTCCTCGACCAGCGAGTTGGCCGCGAAGAAGGCCGCGTCGTCGAGCGCCTTGAAATACACCGCGCCGTGGACGGCACCGAGCGGATGGTAGCTCTCCCGGGAGACCGGAATTTCGAGCGTCGCCGTGCCCTCTGCGACGGTGAGCGTCGTTTCCCCGCCGTCGTTGATGGGTGCGCGTTGATACATCCGCTCCAACTTCCGAAAATGCGTCTCGTTCACGGTCGAGAACGGGCGCGGTGGACGATACCGATTTCGATGGCAGTCAGGGCGCGCCGGTGATGACGAACTGGCTCTGGGTATCGCCGTTGGTCACCTGTCGGGTTGCGTCGGGAGAAACCCGAACCGCGTCGCCGGATTCGAGCGACAGCTCCTCGCCCTCGACGAGGAGATACACTTCCTCGTGGCCCTCGTCGCCGTGTTCGTGTTCGAGACCCTCCCATCCCGGTTCGGCATCGACGACGGTCACACCATGACCCTCGCAGTCGAGCGGCTCCCGGAGGAAGTTCATTCCGTGCGTGGTCTCGGTCTCCTCGTAGTTCACCTTCGTGTGCGACATCACCGCTGGTTGGCAGGCCGGACGGAAATACGCAGCGACGGCCAGAACCCAGATAGCCCGCGTGCCGACATCGTCCGTCAGCAACGTTTAGGTTCGGTCGTCACGAGTATACAGACACGTTCCCGAGCTTTCGGGTCAAGGTCCGTAAGCAACGTTTAGGTTCGGTCGTCACCTGCCCCACTCGTGCGCATCGAGAACAGCTTCGTCCCTGTGCACGGCGTCGGCGAGAAGACCGAGCGCCGGCTCTGGGAGGCGGGCGTCACCCACTGGGACGAGTTCGAGCCATCGCTCGTCGGCAACGTGCAGAGCCAAAACATCACCGAGTTCATCGAGCAGGCCCGTGACCGCCTCGCGGCGGGCGACGCGGCGTTTTTCGACCGTGCCTTCCCGTCGGGTAGCCGCTGGCGACTCTACGAGAACTTCCGGGAGAGTGCCTGCTTTTTCGACATCGAGACCACAGGTCTAGACGCCCGCCACAGCGAGGTGACAACTGTGAGTTTCCACCGCGCCGGCGAGACGACGACGCTCGTCCGTGGCGATGACCTCACACGGACGGCCATCGAGCGCGAACTCCACAGGAGTAGTCTGCTGGTCTCGTTCAATGGCAAGCGCTTCGACGTTCCCTTTCTCGAACACGCCTTCGACCTCGACATCACCCAGCCGCATCTCGACGCCATGTATCCCTGCCGCCAGCTCGATCTGACGGGTGGACTGAAGGCAATCGAGCGCGCGGTCGGCATCGAACGCGACCGGCCCGACATCTCGGGGCGGGACGCGGTACGGCTCTGGCACGCCTACGAACGCGGCGACGAGGATGCGTTGACGACGCTGGTCTCGTACAACCGCGCCGATACCGTGAATCTCAAAACGCTGATGGATACCGTTTCGCGCCGACTCCACGATTCGGTGTTCGTCGATGGAAACGAACCGTAGTAAACCAGTCCTGATTCGAAATCCGCTATCGACCGCCGACAACCGTCCGCGCCGCAAAGAGATGGTTTCTGAGGGACTCGAAGGGGTTAGCTGCGTCGCGTGGCGAGCAGCGCGGCCCCGAGCAGCGCGACGAGCGCGACCGCGATGCCGAAGCCGGGACCGCCCGCTTCGGTTCCCTGTCCGCTGCCGTTCGTTCCGCCGGCGGTTCCGGCCGTGGTTTCGCCGCCAGCAGTTCCGGCTGCGGTTCCGGCACTGGTCGTCCCGGTACCGGCCGCTCCGCCCCCGGCGGTTGTGGTAGCGGGCGCGGTGGATTCGGTGACTTCGAGCGTCGCGTTCCGGACGCTGCCGTTGTTGAGCGTGATACCGACCGTGTAGGTGCCCGGCTCGGGTGGGTTCGTCACGCCGCCGTAGCTGATGTTGAGGCGGTCGCCCTCGCTGACGGTGACGGTTCCATCGAAGCCGATGGTGAGGTTCCGTCCCTCGGCACCGATGGTCGGGGCGGTCGTGTTGTTGACGACGCTCTCGCCAGCGAGCGTCGCCGAGAAGATGCTGCCGCCGACCAGACCGATGGAGGCGTTGCTATCGCGGTAGTTGACCGTGAGTTCGGTCAGATTGCCCGTCGCGTTCGGTCCGGCGACCACCGACACGTTGTGGCTGGCGCTCTCGTTGCCGGCTCCGGACGGAACAGCCGTAATCGAAGCATTTCCGGTCGCGGCTCCCGTCTCATCGGTGGCCGTTGCGTTGCCGGTCGTCGCGTTCCCACCGATGGTGAGCGTCGCGTTCCGGAAGCTGCCGTTGTTGACCGCGACGCCGACGGTATAACTACCGTTCTCGGGCGGGTTCGTGACGCCGCCGAAGGTGACGTTCAAACGGTCGCCTTGGCTGGCTTCGACCGTACCGTCGAAGCCGATGGTGAGGTTCCGTCCCTCGGCACCGATGGTCGGGGCGGTGGTGTTGTTGACGACGCTCTCGCCGGCAAGCGTCGCCGAGAAGATGCTGCCGCCGACCAGACCGATGGAGGCGTTGCTATCGCGGTAGTTGACCGTGAGTTCGCTCAGGTTGCCCGTCGCGTTCGCGCCGACGACCGTCGAGACCGTGTAGTTGGCGCTGGTGTTCGGCGCGCTCGGGACGGCCGTGACCGTGGTGTTGCCGTCGGCGGTGGCTGCCGTTCCGTTGCCCATCTCGGTCTCGTTCGCTGCCTCGGCCGTCGTCGTCGCGTTGGCCGTTTCGTCGCCCATCGACTCGTTCGCGGCGGTCGTCGTGTTCGCCGCGTCGGTCGTCTCGTTTGCCGACTCGTTCGTCGTGGTCGTCTCGTTTGCCGTGGCGTTGGCCGCGTCGCTCTCGCTACCGGTGACTTCGAGCGGAACTGTGCGCTCTGCGTCGCCACCGACGACGCTCACGGTGAACTCGTAGTCGCCGGCCGGCACGCCGGTGAAGTTCATGCCGACGATTTCAGTGCGGTCGAGGTCCTGCGTGTCGTATTCTTCGCTATCGAGGATTATCTCGTCTATCTGCTCGTCGCTGAGACCGGGGGCGGTGATTTCGACGTCGTACGTCTCTCCGTCGAACAGTCCGTAGACGATGTTGAGGTTGAGCACGCCTTCGGCGACCGACTCGACGGTATTCGCCGCGGCGTCCCTGAAGCGGACGTTCAACGGCTGTTCCTCCGATGGGCTGTAGAACCCTTCCTCGCTTGCGCTCGCGTTGGTGGCGTTCTCGCCAGCGTCCTGTGCGGCGACCGTGCCGGCTGCGGCGACGCTGCCGACGACGGCGGCAAGCACCACCAGCGCGACGAGACCCACGCTTCGATATGTATTGTCCTGTGTCATGTTTTTCTCGTATCGTGTGGCGAGGGCGGCCAGCGAGCGATTCGGTCATCGAATCGCCCGCCGGAGAGACCGCCATCGCTCCGGTTGGCGTCGATGGGTATGATACACCAACGTGATATATTCTTTTTGGTGCTCCTCGTCACGAACTCATTCGTTCGGGCGTTTCAGTGAGAGGATAGTCCTGTGGAACTCACAGACGAGGGCGTCGTCCCCATTGAACGTCTCGACGTGCATCGTGACGACGCCGCGCTCGCCGTCGCTGGTCTCGCGCTTTTCGATTACGGTCGAACGGGCACGTATCGTATCGCCGTGGAAGACGGGATGGGGGTGTTCGACGTCGTCGTAGGAGAGGTTGGCAACGATGGTGCCATCCGACGTGTCGGGAATCGTCAGTCCCACCGCAAGTGAGAGCGTGTACAGCCCGTTGACGAGGCGCTCGCCGAACTCGGTGTCGGCGGCGAACTCGCTATCGAGATGGAGGGGCTGTTGGTTCATCGTCATATCGCAAAAGCGCTGGTTGTCGCTTTCGCTTATCGTTCGTCGCTTGTCGTGCTCGATGGTCTCGCCTTCCTCGAACTCCTCGTAGTAGCGCCCGGTCATGGCGGACGCTCGCGCGCCGAAGCCAAAAGCCATCGGTCGCGGCTCGCAAATGATGGCGACGCCGATACGGTTATAACAATACCTATAGGGCCGGGCGCACAATCGCCACGGCACGGTCGATGGCGCTGCATCCCGCCGATGGGATGTGCCGTCGAACACTCATCCATCATGACGACGACAGCTCCAACCGAGACCGAGGACCCGCCCGAGACCGCCGCCGAGACCGCCCGCCACCAGCTCGACCGGGCGGCCTCGCATATCGACGTCGACCCCGGCATCGTCGAGCGGCTCAAATACCCGAAATCGGTCCATCGGGTCTCCATCCCGGTCGAGCGCGACAGCGGCGAGACGGAGATATTCACGGGCTATCGTGCCCACCACGACAGCGCGCGCGGGCCGTTCAAGGGTGGGCTGCGCTATCACCCCGACGTGAGCGCCGAGGAGTGTGTCGGCCTGTCGATGTGGATGACCTGGAAATGTGCGGTGATGAACATCCCCTTCGGCGGCGGCAAGGGCGGCGTCGTCGCCAACCCGAAGGAACTGAGCGAGAAAGAAAACGAGCGCCTCACCCGCCGGCTCGCCGAGGAGCTGCGCGATGTCATCGGTCCCATGAGGGACATTCCGGCCCCCGACATGGGCACGAACGCCCAGACGATGGCGTGGTTCATGGACGCCTACTCGATGCAGGAGGGCGAGAGCCATCCCGGTGTCGTCACCGGCAAACCGCCGGTCATTGGTGGGAGCTACGGCCGCGAGGAGGCCCCCGGTCGGAGCACGGCCATCATCACCCGCGAGGCGCTCGACGAATACGGCAAGGACATCGCGGACGCGACGATTGCGATTCAGGGCTTCGGCAGCGTCGGCGCGAACGCCGCCCGCCTGCTCGACGAACTCGGTGCGAACGTCGTCGCCGCCGCGGACGTCAACGGGGCCATCCGCGACCCCGACGGTCTCGACACGAAAGACGTCATCTCACACGAGGAGGAGCCGGGCATGGTCTCGGGCTACGACGCCCCCGAGAGCCTCTCGAACGCCGAACTGCTCGAACTCGACGTCGACGTGGTGATTCCGGCCGCCATCGGCAACGTTCTGACTGTGGACAACGCCGACGACATTCGGGCAGGCCTCGTCGTCGAGGGTGCGAACGGCCCCACGACCACGCGCGCCGACGAGATTTTCGCCGAGCGCGATATCCCGGTGATTCCCGACATCCTCGCCAACGCCGGCGGCGTCACCGTCTCGTATTTCGAGTGGCTCCAGGACATCAACCGCCGCGCGTGGACGCTCGAAGAGGTCAACGACGAGCTGGAAAACGAGATGCTGACGGCGTGGAACGACGTTCGCGGGGCGTACAAGGCCCACGAGGACGTGACGTGGCGCGAGGCCGCCTACATCGTCGGTCTCACGCGCGTCGCCGAAGCTCACAAGGTCCGCGGTCTCTGGCCGTAGATTCAAGCCACGCGCCCGTGTTTTTCGGCTATGGCCAGACGAAGCGTGCTCTTTACACCGGCGGACCGGCCGGACATGTGCAGGAAGGCCCCCGATAGCGGGGCCGACGTTGTGGTCTTCGACCTCGAAGACGCGGTCGCGCCCGCCAGAAAAGACGAGGCGCGCGAAGCGGTCAGCGAGGTCCTCACGAGCGACTTCGACCCCGACTGCGAGGTCTGCGTTCGGGTCACACGGGAGCACGACGCCGACCTCGACGCCCTGCTCGACGGCGACCCACGCCTCGACGCACTGATGTTGCCGAAAGTCGAGGGCGGCGAAGACGTTGCCGCGCTCGCCGACTCGCTCGCCGACCGCGACGCGACGTATCCGGTGTTCGCGCTGGTCGAGACGGCACGGGGCGTACTCAATGCCGACGCAATCGCCGCGGCCGAGACCACGACGGCGGTCTGTTTCGGGGCCGAGGACCTCGCCGCCGATATCGGCGCACGACGAACCGACGACGGTACCGAGGTACTCTACGCGCGCGAGCGCACCGTGCTCGCGGCGAGTGCGGCCGGCATCGACGCTATCGACACGCTCGTGACCGACATCGAGGCGACCGAGCGCCTCCGTGAGGACGCCGACTTCGCCATCGACCTCGGTTATGGAGGAAAGATGGCCATCCATCCCGCACAGGTCCCCGTCATCAACGACGCCTACACGCCGGACGACGAGCGCATCGCGTGGGCCGAACGCGTGCTCGACGGGAAAGACGAAGCAGACGCCGAGGGTCGCGGCGTCTTCCGCGTCGACGACGAGATGATAGATGCGCCGCTGGTCGCACAGGCCGAGCGGGTTCTCGACCGTGCGCGCGCCGCCGATTCGACCTGAAAGCAACGCCTGCGGCCACGGAACCGTGAGATAGCCCGACTCTCGTTTCTGGCCGGTACACGATTATTTATATGAGAGGACGAGAACCCACAGTTGGAGGAAAGAGGAGGGTTAAACACACCCATACACCCCGGGTCATTACCCTCCACACCACATGACACCAGGTAGCTCGATACGGAGACATGACAACGGCGTTCCGAGCGAAAACACGGTACTGAACGGAGTGAACGATGGCGGCAGGTAGCCGGGACGAACGCGAGGGAACGGTGATACAGCGGCTGGGGTCGCGGCTCTCGGCCAGAGTCGAGCGGTGGATGCCGAGTCCGTTCCTGTTCGCGATCTTTCTCACGTACATCGTCTTCGTCGCCGGTCTGCTGGTCGAGGGAGAAGGCCCGGTCCAGATGACACAGTACTGGTTCGACGGGTTCTGGATTCTGCTGTCCTTTACGATGCAGGCGGTGTTAGTGTTGGTCACCGGGTTCGTCCTCGCCTACCATCCGTTCGTCCAGCGACAACTCACACGGCTGCTCTCGATTCCATCGACCGGCAGGCGAGCGTTGCTGTTGGTCGGACTGTTGGCGATGGTCATCGCGTGGTTCCACTGGGGGCTTGGCCTCATCATCGGTGCGATTCTCGCCCGCGAGATGGGGCGACAGGCCCACGAACGCGGCCTGAACGTCCACTACCCGTTGCTCTGTGTTGCCGGGTTCATGGGACTGGCGCTCACGTGGAACATGGGGCTGTCGGGGGCGGCCGTGCTGTTGATGAACACCCCGAACAACGTCTTCATCCAGCAGGGACTCATCGACAGTCTCGTCCCCATATCGAGAACCATCTTCCACCCACAGATGATAACGCTGCTGATACTCGGCATCATCTATGTGCTCGCCCTGCTCTATTTGCTCTCGCCGCCGGATTCGGAGAAGGAGGGGATGACCGAGTTCGTCCCCGAGAGCGAACTCGGTGAGTTCGTGGAGACGGAAGACGAACCGGCGACCCCCGACGGCGGCGAGACAGCAGCGGCGACGGACACCACCGACGGGCCACACTCGACCGAGACGGTGCCCGCAGACCGCATCAACAACAGCCGGATTCTGGGCGGGGTCATCGCCCTCTCCGGCGTCGCCATCACGATCTATACGTTCGCCACACAGGGGCTGAACGCACTGAACCTGAACACGGTGAACTTCGCGTTCCTGTTCATCGGGTTCGCGCTGTTCACCAGCCCGGAAGCCTACGCGGAGCAGTTCGGCGAGGCGGTCACCTCGGCGAGCGACATCATCCTCCAGTTCCCGTTCTATGCGGGCATCATCGGCATGATGACGAACTCGGGACTCGCCGGGACCATCGCCGAGTCCATCGTCGGGTTTGCGGGGACGGAGACGTTCCCGGCCGCCGTCGTGATTATTTCGACAATCGTCAACACGTTCGTGCCCTCGGGCGGCGGCGAGTGGACCGTCATCGGCCCGATAGTCATCCCGGCGGCCCAAAATCTCGACGTTCCTCTCGGGCAGACGATGATCGCCTATACCTTTGGAGCCTCGCTCGCGGACCTCATCCAGCCGTTCTGGGCGCTCCCGCTGCTCGGCATCACCTCGATGCGCGCCCGGGACATCTTCGGCTACACCATCATGATGCTCATATTGGCACTTCCCTTCTTCCTCGTCGCAATCACCGTCGTTCCGTATGCCGGCTCCTTCTGGTCGGGCATCATCCCGTTCTAGCGCCGCGTGCTGCGTTTCGCCGTTCGATGACTGCTCGTGGACCGTTGATTCGGCTGGGGACCACTTCCCGCAGTGGTCCGTCTCGACACGCTTAACATCCGCGTCTCCGACTGTCAACCATGCCCGAGGACGTAAACCCCTTTGAGAGTCTACAGACCCAACTCGACGAGGCCGCAGCCGCGCTGGATATCACGGAGGGCGAACTCGAACGGCTCAAACACCCCGAGCGCGTGCTCGAAACCACCCTCTCGGTCGAGGACGACGATGGCTCGCTGGCGACGTTCAAAGCCTTTCGCTCGCAGTTCAACGGCGACCGCGGCCCGTACAAGGGCGGGATTCGCTACCATCCGAACGTCTCACGGGACGAGGTGAAGGCGCTGTCGGGCTGGATGGCCTACAAGTGTGCGCTCGTCGATATTCCCTACGGCGGCGGCAAGGGCGGCATCGTCATCGACCCTCACGAGTATTCGGAGAACGAACTCGAAGCCATCACACGGGCGTACGCCGCCGAACTCCGGCCGTTGGTCGGACCTGATAGGGACATTCCCGCACCGGACGTGAACACCGGCCAGCGCGAGATGAACTGGATAAAGGACACCTACGAGTTGCTCGAAGATACCACCGCTCCCGGCGTCGTCACCGGCAAGGCCATCGCCGTCGGCGGCAGCGAAGGTCGCGTTGAGGCAACAGGAAGGTCGGTGATGCTCACCGCCCGCGAGGCCTTCGACTACTTCGACATCGAAATGGACGGCGCGACCGTCGCCGTTCAGGGCTACGGCAACGCCGGCGCAATCGCCGCCCGCCTTCTCGAAGACCGCGGGGCGAACATCGTCTCGGTTTCCGATTCCAGCGGGGCGATATACGACCCCAACGGGCTCGACGCCGAGGCGGTTCGGGACCACAAGATGGAGACCGGCAGCGTCACCGACTATCCGAGTACCGAAGACCTCTCCGACGAGGAACTGCTGACCCTCGACGTCGATCTCCTGATTCCGGCGGCGCTCGAAAACGCCATCGACGAGGACGTCGCCGGGGACCTCGCGGCCGACCTCGTCATCGAAGCCGCGAACGGCCCGCTCACACCCGCCGCCGACGACGTCCTCGAAGAGCGTGATGTCTACGTCCTGCCCGACATCCTCGCCAACGCCGGCGGCGTCACCGTCTCCTATTTCGAATGGGTGCAGAATCGCCAGCGATTCTCCTGGTCAGAAGAACGCGTCAACGACGAACTCGAAACCGTCATCGAGGACGCCTTCGCGGCACTCATCGACACCTTCGAGGAACGCGACCTCCCCAGCCTGCGCACCGCTGCCTACGTCATCGCCATCCAGCGCGTCCTCGACGCCGACGAGAAGAACGGACGCTTCCCCTGAAAGCCCTCGTTCGCGTGGTTCGAGAGAGCTTCGCTCTCTCGTCATCACGAAAGGCGCGAAGCGCCTTTCGAACGACTCGGCGCGCTCGCTCGCCCTTTCAATGTCCACCGGGAGAGCGTCGCTCTCCCGAGCCCTGCCTCGCTCCGCTCGGCAGGACACCAGGACCGCACAGCACCGCATTGCGCGCGCCGGACGCGTGGCCCGGCACGCGCTCAAGCCCCCGTCCCTCCCCGTGCGGCTGCGATGAACCGCCATCGCAGCCGCGTGGCTCTCCTCCCGCAACCGCACTACCACCGCGACCACACCGCACCGCCGCTACCGTACCGCACAGCCACAGCACCGCAAACCGCCGACAGCACCGCTCAAATTCCCAGCATCAACGGGCCCATCAACACACCCATCAGATGCACGCGACGCGCGCCGAGTGTCGCTGGCACCAGCCCCACCAACGCGCTCGCCGAGAACGCGCCCACGCCGATGAACCCCGAAAAGAGGTACGCGAGGGCGACCAGCAGACAGAGCACGCCGACCGAGAGATACGTGTAATCGACCCGACCGACTGTCCGCAGATAGCGGTCGCCCACGAGCGGCACGAGCACGAACCCGACGCCGGCCGCAAGGGCGACCCCCGACAGCAGCAGTGGAAGGTCGAGCGGCACGCCGGTCGAATCGAGCGCGACCAACACACCAGTCCGTGGTGAGCCGAGCGCAACCAGCGCGAACAGCGCGAAAATCGTGTTACTGGTATTGACGCCGCTCGTCGCGACCAAAAATCCACGCGCGCCGTCGTCGCTCGGGACCGCAGGCAGCGTCACCGTCGCCGCGACCGCCGCCGACACGCCCGGCAGATAGCCGACGACCGCACCCGACACCGTACCCGCGAGCGCTGTCAGTCCAACTGTTCTTCGGGGCGTCGTCACGGCCGCATCGGCCTGTTCCGGGACGCCGGCCCCGTCGATAGCCTCGATGAGGACGGGAGCACCGAACAACCCAGCGAACAGTGGCATCAGCATGCCGCCGCTCGCAAGCGGCGCACTCGGCTCGATGTCGAGGGTGAGCCAACCCAATCCCGCGCTCAGAAGAAAGGCGAGCAAACCCCCGACACGGGCCGGATTCGACCGCTCGGTGAGAACCAGAAAGAGCGCGACCCCGCCGAGCACGAGCGGTAGACGACTCCGCACCGCCGGATATATCGACACCATCAGCTCGGTCATCGGGAGTGCCAACGGTACGGCCAGCACGACCGCCAGCGCGCTCCCGAGCGCCGACAGCCGCAACGCCTCTCGTCCACGGCCCGCGACCACGAGCCGATGGCCCGGCAGCGCCGAGGCGGCCATCGCCGCATCCGGCACCCCGAGCGCGAGCGCCGGCACCACGTCGAGAAACGTGTGCGTGACACCCGCGGCGAGCATCGCCGCCCCCACGAACAGCGCCGGTCCCGGAACCTGCGGCGCGGCCGCCGCCAACAGCAGCGCGAAGTTGTTCGCATGCAGGCCGGGCACGAGACCACTCACCGTCCCGAGCGCGATGCCGCCGCAAACGAACCCGAGCGCCACGAGTCCCGACTCGGGGGCGAACACCACGCTCTCGGCCAGCGAAACCATTCGCTACGAAGTGGTCACGCCATCCGATGTAAACGCTCGCACGCTATCCGCGAAAACAAATCGAAAATTGGGGGGAGGGGGCGCTCAGCCGAACAGCTCGCCGAGACCCTCGCCGCCCGCGTCGTCGTCTTCGTCGTCCTCTTCCTCGGCTTCCTCCTCGGTCTCGGCTTCCTCTTCGACCTCTTCCTCGCCGGTATCGGCTTCGCCGCCGGCCGCTCCGCCACCCGCACCGCCGGCTCCGCCCGCGGGCACTGCGGCGGCCTGCTCGACGGCCTCCTCGATGTCGACGTCTTCGAGGGCGGCCACGAGCGCCTTCACACGGGACTCCTCGACGTCCGCACCGGCCGCTTCGAGGATGTCCGTGACGTTTGCTTCGTTGATCTCTTCGCCCGTCTCGTTCAGGATGAGTGCTGCGTAAACGTATTCCATTGTTGTTGGTAGTCGTTAGCCGAACATTTCGCCGAGACCCTCGCCCGCGTCGCCGTCGTCATCGTCGTCTTCGTCCTCGGCTTCTGTGTCGGGTTCGGACTCGGTGTCGGCCGATTGGTCGTCGCTCGATTCGTCCTCGTCGCCCGTTTCGGCAGGGGCCGTGACGCCGCGTAGCTCCTCGGGCAGGGCCTCCTCGTCGTCGATGTTGGCCGCGAGCGCGCGCATCTGTGCGTCCGCACGGCTCACGAGGTCGTCGGCGAGGTCCGGGCTGGCGATGGCCGCCTCCAGCCCCAGACTCTTGGCCTCCGTACTGCCCTTGCCGAGCAGCGTGCCCGCAGTTCGAGTGGTCGGATAGGCCGCGTTGACCGAGAGATTTCTCCCGGCTGCGGCAGCCGCCTCGACGTCCGCCCGGTACTCGTCGATGTCGATGGCCAGCTCGTCGGGTTCGAACAGGATACCGTCGGCGTACACGGTCCGGAGGTCGAGACCGACTTCCTTGGGTTCGATTTCGAGTTCACCGAGGACGTTCGCGAGGGTCTGTGAGACCTCCTCGCCCTCCTCCAGGACTGTCGAATCCTCGGTGACCTGAATCGAGCCGTCCATGATGCGCGCGGCCGCGCCGACCTGTTGGAGTTCGCCGACGAACGGACCGGGGTCGATGCCGGTGTCGCCCTCGGGAATCACGATGGGATTTGGCGCGACCTCACCGGCGTTGATGGGTGCCGGCGTCTTCGAGGCCTCCAGCTGTCGGTAGAGTCCGAAGGGATTGGCGTCGGCACCGATGAGTCCGACCTGCCCGTCGACCTCCTCGATGAGGTCGGCGACGCCGCCGTCGGCCTCGTCGAGCGCGCGCACCAGCAGGGTGTTGCGCGCGACGCGGAGTTCCGCCGAACCCCTGAGGTCGCGGCGCATCGCCTGCAACTGCCGGCTCGGAATCCCCGCGATGGAGACGACGCCGACGCTCTCGTATTCGTCGATGAGGTCGGCGAGGTCGGCGACTTCCTGCCGTTTCCATTCGGGAACCGTCTCGGTGTGGTGCTCGCCTTCGGCGGCCATCAGGCCACCTCCACGGACGGTCCCATCGTCGTTTTCACGTACATCGTGTCGATGTTGAGCGGTCCCTTTTCGAGGTTGGCTTCGAGCCGACGAACGATGACGTCGATGTTGTCGGCGATCTCCCCGGCGCTCATGTCGGCCGCCCCCACCCGCGTGTGGAAGGTCCGCCGGTCGCGGCTCCGGAGTTGAACGGTGTTTTTCATCCGCTCGATGGTCTCGACGACGTCGTCGTCGGGCTGGAGCGGCGTCGGCATCTTCCCTCGGGGACCGAGCACCGTCCCGAGATATCGACCGATGTCCTGCATCATCCCGGCCTCGGCGATGAAGAAGTTCGTCTCGCCCGCGAGGTCCTTCGCCTCGTCGTCGTCATCGCCCAACTCTTCGAGGTCGTCGCCGTCGAGTACGTCGTCGGCGACCTCTTCGGCGCGCAGGGCCGTCTCGCCCTCCGCGAACACGACGATGCGGGTCTCTTGGCCTGTGCCCTCCGGAAGAACGATGCTCTCGTCGACGCGGTTCGATGGGTCGTTGAGGTCGAGATCACGCAGGTTGACCGCGAGGTCCACCGTCTCACCGAAATTTCGCGGTGGGGCCTCGTCGAGTGCGCGTGTCACGGCCTCCTCTATGTCCTGATCTGCCATTTTCCACCTCCGTAGTACGCCTTCGCGGCTGCTACGGCGTGAAACAGGCGACGCCTGTCTCATCGAAAACCCACCGCCGTGTGCGTTTAAACCCGTCGAAGCGAACCGACTACTTCACGAGGTCGCGCTCGTCGTCCTGACGCGCCCATTCCAACTCGAACTCGACGCTACGTTCGCTCCCACCGAGTCGTGAGGACTCCTCCTCGACCTCGACTTCGAACTCGCAGGGGTCGGTCGGGTCGATGCGGACGTGCTCGCCGCCGACGGCGAGCGTGAGTTCGCCCTCGCTCCGCAACTCCTCGGCGAAGCTCTCGAAGACATCGGCGATTGCCGCGCGGCTCAACTCGCGTTCGGTTTCGTACTCGTTGGACATGGGGAGGAGCCTACTCCGGAGCAATCCCTAAACCTGCTGGTATCGTTCGACAGAACGATATATTGTCGAGAAAATGAATCGGTCTACGCGGCGGCTTCCTCGGCCAGGATGTCGTCGTACTCGCCGTCATCGACGCGCTCGCCGAAGGTACGCGCGTCCTCGCCGTCGATGGTCACGCCGAGGGTCACACAGGTGCCGGCGACCTCCTTGGCGGCGCTTTTGGTGTCGTAGGCCAGCAGGTCCGAGCCTTTCTGGTCGGCGATCTGTTTGACCTCTTCGACTGTGATGTCGGCGACGAAGTTCGTCTGTGGCTCGCCGCTGCCGGTCTCGAAGCCCGCCGTGTCCTTGACGAGCGCCGTCGTCGGTGGGACGCCAACCGAGATGGAAAACGAGCCGTCGTCGTCGTATTCGACTGTGACGGGGACTTCCATCCCGTCAAACGCTTCGGTTTCGTCGTTGATGTCGGCAACGACCTCCTGGACGTTCACCGGCGTCGGGCCGAGTTCCGGGCCCAGCGGCGGACCGGGGTCTGCCTCCCCGCCGGGAACGAGCACTTCGATGGTTCCAGCCATACCCGGAGAACCGTCGCCGCGAGGTTAAGGATTGCTTTTCGGCGAGCGGATGTGAAGGACTTTTCGACGCCGACCTCTCATCCCTACTCGATGGGGCTTGAAGACGAAATCGAGGACCTCCGCGAGGAGATAGCGGAGACGCCGTACAACAAGTCCACGGAGGCCCACATCGGTCGGCTGAAGTCGAAACTCGCCGAGAAGAAGGAGAAGCTCGAAAACCAGTCCTCCGCGGGCGGCGGACAAGGCTACTCGGTCGAGCAGACCGGCGACGCGACGGTGGCGCTCGTCGGGATGCCGAGCGCGGGCAAATCAACCCTCCTCAACGCGCTCACGAACGCCGAAAGCGAGGTCGGCTCCTACGAGTTCACGACGCTCGACGTGAACCCCGGCATGCTGAAGCACAAGGGGGCGAACATCCAGTTGCTCGATGTCCCAGGATTGATCGAGGGTGCGGCGGGCGGTCGCGGCGGCGGCCAGGAGGTGCTGTCGGTGATTCGGACGGCGGACCTCGTGGTGTTCGTGCTCTCGGTGTTCGAAATCGATAGATACGAGCCGCTCGCGCGCGAACTGTACGAGAACAAGGTCCGCCTCGACACACAGCCCCCGAAGGTCCGCATCACGCCGAAGGGCAAAGGCGGCATCGACGTCACGACGGGACCCGAAGTAGAGTTGGAGGACGATACGGTCCGGCAGGTCCTCCGCGAGCGCGGATACGTCAACGCCGACGTCGCCATCACCGAGTCGGTGGACCTCGATGGCCTGCTCGATGGCATCCTCGACAACCGTGTGTATCTCCCCTCGCTCGTCACCGTGAACAAGGCAGACCTCATCGAGCGCGAGTACCTCGATACCGTGAACGCCGACCTCCGTGAGCAGGGTATCGATCCCGAAGAGGCGATTTTCATCAGCGCAGAGGAGGGGAGAGGTCTCGACGCGCTCACCGAACGCATCTGGGAGGAGCTAGAACTCATCCGCATCTACATGGACAAGCCCGGTCGCGGGACGGACTACGAGGAGCCGCTGATGCTTCGAACTGGGCAGACCGTCGGCGACGCCTGCGAGAAACTCGGCGGTGACCTCGACGAGCGATTCAGGTTCGCCCGCGTCTCGGGACCGAGCGCGAAACACGACGACCAGCAGGTTGGTACGGACCACGAACTCCGGGATGAGGACGTGCTCCGCATCGTCGCGCGACGGTGATGGCAGGCATATCCGCCCTGCGGCGGCTGCTCGCCGTGGCCGTGCTCGCACTCGTCCCGTGGACGATACTTTCCGGCGGCGTGTTCACGCTCGTCTTCCCGTTCGGGTTGGTGAACGCGACGCCGCTGCATCTCACGACGCTGCTCGACTATCTCCGGTTTACGGGTGGGTTCGCGGCGCTGCCGGGATTCCTGCGTGCGTGGCCGACGAGCGTGTTGTGCTATCTCGGTGCACTTCTCAGCGCGCTCGGGGGTGTGATGGGTCGCGAAGACCGGCGCGTGACGGGTGGGTTGCTCGTGCTCGCGGGAATCACGCATCTCGGTCTCGCCGTCGGCTTTCTTCGCACTGGTCGACTGGCGATCCCGCTCGGACCATTCCTCGCGTTCGTGCTCGCGTGGTGGCTGTACTGGCCCGCCCGGAGGACGGTTCCGTAGTCTTTTGCCCCCGGCACGAGTGGGGTTCGTATGGACGCGACGCTCGACCACACGATGATGCGCATCGAGGACCTCGACGAGTCGACCGACTGGTACGCCGAGCATCTCGATTACGAGGAGAAGGGCCGGATGGAGGCCGATTCGTTCACGAACGTCTTCATGGGTCCCGCGGACGTTCACGACGAGGGTGCCCTCCTCGAACTCACCTACAACCACGACGGCCGCTCGTACGACATGGGTGACGCGTGGGGTCACATCGCCGTCCGCGTGCCCGAGGGCGAACTCGAAGCGGCCTACGAGGGACTGATGGCCGAGGGCGTCGAGGACTACCGCGACCCCGAGTCCTGCGGCGGACGCTACGCGTTCGTGAAGGACCCCGACGGCCACGAGATCGAAATCGTCCAGCGCGACCAGGGGGCGAGATGGAGCATCGACCACACGATGATGCGCGTCACCGACGCCGACGCACACATCGGCTTCTGGACCCGGAAGTTCGAGTACGACGAGCGCCCCGAGGGCCGCTGGGAGGCCGATTCCTTTGCGAACTACTTCGTCGAGCCGAAGGGCGCGGCCGACGAGGCGATGAGCGTCGAACTCACCTACAACTACGACGGGCGCTCCTACGAGATGGGCGACGCGTGGGGCCATGTCGCGGTGCGGGCCGACGACCTCGACGAGGCGTGGGATACCCTCATGACCCGGGGCGCGGAGGACTACCGCGACCCCGAATCCTGCGACCATCAGTATGCCTTCACGACGGATTCGGACGGCCACGAGATTGAGGTTGTGACGCGGTAGGCGGTTGCGGAGCGGTGGCGGTAGCGGTGCGGTTCCTGGCGTCTCGGCGAACGAAAGCGAGCCGAGGCTCAGGAGAGCAAGCTCTCCTAGCGGATGAAGGGCGACGGCGCGAGTGAAACGAGTGCCGGAGGGCTTCGGCGGTGCTGTGCGGTTGCGGTGTGGTTTGCGGTAGCTGGAGGTGAGTGATTGCACCGCGAGCGCCGCAGGCGCGAGCGGGCCGACGACCGACCGTAGGGAGGGAGGAGGCTTTTGGTCCAGATTTTGCCAGGGAGGGAGCGCGCCTCGCGCGACCGACCGCAGCAAAAGGTGGAATGGTGGCCTTTTAATCACACGGGCGGGTATCCCGGCCCAATGGACGTGGGTTCGGCCGACAACTTCACGCGGATGGGTACTATCGGAGTCGAAGAGGAGTTCTACGTCGTTGACGATGCGGGACGGCCCACGTCGGGGACCGACGAACTCGTCTACGAGACCGACCCCCCCGAAATTCTCGACGACAGGCTGGCCCACGAACTGTTCAAGTTCATCATCGAGACGCAGACGCCGGTCTGTGAGAGTCCGGAGGAAGCCCACGAACAGTTCGTCGCCGTTCGCGAGGCGCTCGTCGGCCATGCCGCCGACCACGGCTACGGTATCGCGGCGGCCGGTCTCCATCCCGCCGCCCGGTGGCGCGAGCTCGAACACGCCGAGAAACCGCGCTATCGCTCGCAACTCGACCGCATCCGATATCCACAGCACCGAAATACGACGGCGGGGATTCACGTCCACGTCGGCGTCGACGACGCGGAGAAGGCGACGTGGATAGCGAACGAACTCCGCTGGTACTTACCGGTGATGCTCGCGCTGTCGGCGAACTCACCCTTCTGGAACGGCTTCGATACCGAACTCGCCTCCGCGCGTGCGAAGATATTCGAGAACCTGCCCAACACGGGCATGCCGACGGCGTTCGGGAGTTTTCGGGCGTTCCGGCGCTTCGAGCGGCGGATGGTCGAGTTGGATTCCATCGACGACCGCGGCGCGCTCTGGTACGACGTGCGTCCCCACACCGGCCACGGCACCGTCGAGGTGCGCGCGCCCGACGGCCAGTCGAACCCCGACTACGTGTTCGGGTTCGTCGAGTACGTCCACGCGCTCGTGACCGACCTCGCCGCACGGTACGAAGAGCACGCCGAGCCGTGGGCGGCGTATCGCTCCGAGCCATCCGAGAGCGGCCGACTACGGCGAGAGTTTCTCGACGAGAACAAGTGGCGCGCGCTCAGGTATGGTCACGGTGCGTCGTTCATCGACCGTGACGGTACCGGGACGATTGAATTGGCCGAGGTCGTCGAGCGCGAGTGCGAGCGCCTCGGTATCGACGGGATTCGCACGGTCGCAAACGCCGACAGCGGCGCGACCAGACAGCGCCGCCTCCTTCGTGAGGAGGGACTCGATGCACTCTGTGCGGCGCTCGTGCTGTGAGGAAGGCTTTTGCCCGACGACCGACTCGCTTCGGACATGGACGACGCCGACGACGTCGAACCGGCCGACGTGCGCGCGGAACTCGACCGCCAGCGAGCGGACGCTGGCGACGACCCGATTGACGGTGGTCTCGTCGACCTGCTCTCGCGGGCGCTCGACACCGACACGCGCACGCGAGTGTACGTCTTCCTCCGGCGACGGCCGCAGTCGACGGTCGAGGAGGTCGCCGAGGGCACGGGGTTGTATCCGGGTGCCGTCCGCCGGGTTCTCTCGGAACTTCACGACGAGCGGGTCGTCGAGCGCCACGATGAGACGGACCCGACCTACACCGCTGCACGACCGGACGAACTCCTCGACATCGCCGCCGAGCGATTTCGGGACGAACTCGAAACGTTACTTGTCCCAGGTCGCCGGTGTTCGCGGGCTGGCCACACCGAGCCAGTGACGATACCCGTCGAGGAGAACGATAGCGACGAGCGGTAAGGAAGCGACACCACTAAGCCACGGGCGGGTCTGTGACGGGTATGCAGGTCGCGCTCGGCGGCACATTCGACCCGATACACGATGGCCATCGGCGGCTGTTCGCACACGCCTTCGAGCGCGGCGATGTCACTGTGGGACTCACGAGCGATAGCTTGGCACAGGAGACCAGACACGAAGAGCGCTACGTCCGCCCGTTCGACGAGCGCCGGGCGGACCTCGACGCTGAACTCGCCACTCTCGCCGACGAGCACGACCGCGAGTACGAGGTCCGGAAGCTCGACGAACCGACCGGCATCGCCGCCGAGGAGGATTTCGACGTCCTCGTGGTCTCGCCGGAGACCGAAAACGGCGGCAAGCGGGTGAACGAGCGCCGCCGCGAGCGCGGTCTCGACCCGCTGGACATCGAGGTCGTCGACCACCTCACCGCCGAGGACAGTGGCATCGTCTCCAGTACGCGCATCGTCAACGGCGAAATCGACGAACACGGAAACCTCACGCCCGAGCGCGAGGGTCGCCCGTCCCCGGAGTGATCACCACGCCGGCGGTTCAAGACCCGCCTCTTCGAGTACGTCCCGCCAGCGGTTCTGTACCGTGAGTCGGGCAACGCCGACCGCCTCGGCGACCACCGATTGGGAACGCCGGTCGCCGGCGATGAGTGCACCGGCGTAGAGGCTCGCCGCCAGCGCCGCCCGCTTCGAACGCTCCGTTTCGGGGACCGTCGAGAGAAACAGGTCGGCCGCGCGCTCGCGAGTCACCGGGCCGAGGTCGAGGTCATCGGCCGCCCCGTCGAGTTCGGCGAGCCACTCCTCGTTTGCGAGTTCGTCGCGCGCCCGATACATACGCACGCTATGGGACCGAGCCGTAAATCCTCGTGGGGAAGGCTATTGGGAGTCGCGGCCCCAGCGAGCACATGGCCACCGTCGAGACGATATACACCACCCACGAGGGGTCCGCGCCGATGGAGGAAGTCGAGCGAATCGAGGCCGTCGAACGGCAGGGTCTCCGTGGGGACCGCTACATGAAGGGCACGGGCTATTACTCGGGGATGGACGAATGCGAGGTGACACTCATCGAGAGCGAGGCCATCGAGGAAATCCGCGAGGAGTACGACATCGACCTCACCGATGGCCGTCACCGCCGGAACATCGTCACGCGCGCGGTTTCGGTCCACGACCTGCTCGACGAGCGATTCCGCATCGGCGAGGCGACCTTCGAGGGAACGCGCCCGCGCCCGCCGTGTGCCCACGTCGAGCAGGTCGCCGACGAATCCGGCGTCGCCCGCGCGCTCAAAAACCACCGCGGCGGCATCTGCGTCAGCGTCGTCGAGGGCGGGGACATCCACGCCGGCGACGACCTCGAAGTGCTCGGCGAAACGGAAGAGGAGGGCGTGGCCGACGCCATCAAAAGTCGACTGACAGACTGAGCCGACAGGTTCTTTTTCGACTCGCGGAAAGCAGGTGTGCGCGCGGGTAGCCAAGCTTGGAAACGGCGCAGCGCTTAGGACGCTGTCCCGTAGGGGTCCGCCGGTTCAAATCCGGTCCCGCGCATCCACCTTTTGCTGCGGTCGCTCGCCGTGCTCGCTCCCTGACAAAATCTGGACAAAAAGCCTCATCCTTCCCGGTGGTCAGTCGTCGGCCCGCTCGCTCACTTCGTTCGCTCGCGGTTGGTGATATCCGACCGCGCGATACAAATCCACTACTCATGTGGAGCCATCGAACTCGTTGTGAAGTTATTCAGCACAAACTTCTTGTAATCGTGACTCGAATCATGTGTATGAAACGGCGATGGTTTCTGGTGCTCGGTGTTTACCTCATCGCCGCCAACCTTTGGCTTCTCAATACTCTCAATTCACCCATCTTCGAAGAACCGATGGCCGTCGTTACGAACGTCGCATTCCTCTTCGCTGGCCTACTGTTCGTACTCGGCGGAATCAGCGAAAACCTCGGCAACCTCGGCTGGTATCGGTTCGTCGGTCTTGCGAACCTCATCATGGGGGTTGGATTCGCCGCCACGTATCTGCTTCCGATAGCGAACCGGACTTCGACCTATGAAGACGCCGGGATGTTCCTCGCCATCTGTGCCGTAGTCGGCGGCGCATCGCTCGCGTTCATCGGATTCGACTGGGTTCGCGGTGGGCGGTATTTCGACCTCTCTACGTACGAGGAGGACCCGATTCTCGGCACGGCTAGCGAAACTCGAAAATAGCGTCGCCTTCGGCCAGAGGATTTAAAAAGCCGTTTCACGCCGTCACGACGGTTATGCTTCGGGAGTCGTAGGGGTCGGCATGAGCATTCGGACGCGGGTAAGTGGGCGCGTGGCGACGGCCCGGACCACCGCCGAGGAGCGCATCGAGGCGCTCGCGGGCACCATCGACAGGGAGGCGCTGTACGCTGGCATCGCCGCCACCTCGCTTGTGGGGTTGCTCTCGCTGGTTGTCCCCATTATCCCGTTTTTCGAATTCATCACCGGTGGCGTCATCGGCGGGTTTATCGCGGCCTACGCCGCCGGCGGGCTGGTGCGCGGGACCGTCCACGGCGTCGTCGCGGCGGTCATCGGCGGCGTTATCCTCGCCGGCTTGGGCGTCGGACAGGGACTGATTCTCGGGTTCGTCTTCATCGAGACACCGACGATAATCGGTCAGTTCACGCCGGCCATCGCGGCGGTGTTCTCCCGGCAGCCGCTGCTCGCGCTCGTCGCCACGCTCGTAATTCTCCCGGCACTCGTGGGGTTCGACGGGGCCGTCGGCGGCGTGGTCGGCAGCGCGCTCAGGTGGGTTCGGAACCGTCTCGCCTGAGTTATCCCGTCGAGTTTTCGAGAATCAGCCCGTAGACCAGTCCCATCGCCCCACCATAGAGTGCCCACGCCACGACGCCGACGATGCCCCCAACTGTGAGATACGGCACCGGCACCGATAGGCCCATCACCAGTCGGAGCCAGACCGGCATGGCGATGAGATGGAAGAGCACGCCGACGGCGACGCCGTAAAGCTGACCCACGCCGGCACAGGTCACGCCGAGCGCCGAGCGCTGGAGCAGCGGCACGAGCATCTTCTGGAGCGCCGAACTCCGAGACGAGAGCATGATGACCGTGTTGGCAAAGGAGTTTATCGAGCCGGAGACGAAGGCGACAAAGGGGATGCCGAACAGAACGCCGAGCGCCAACAGGACGTACCAGCCGCCGTTGAGCGAGTAGAGGCCGACGATGCCGCCGACCTCGTAGACCATCTCGGTCCGGTAGAGGCTCATGATGAGACCGGCTTGCAGCGCACCGAACAGCCCACCGATGACGACGCCCTCGACCGCAGTCATATCGATGCTCGGCGAGAGGCGCGAACCGAGCGCGGCGAGACGCGAACGGACAGCCATGCCCGATGACTCGGCCACCGAGACAAAAGTCTTCGGCGGGGTCATCGCGGCCACTTATATCACTCAGGTCGTGCCGGCGAACGGGTCGACCTCCGAGGAGCGCTGGTCGATGAGGACGAGCTGGTAGCGCGCGACGTCCGCGGCGTCGGTGTTGAGCGCCTGTGCGTTGAATTCCCACGTTTCGCCGACCTCGAAGTCGCTCTGGCTGTCGGAGGCGTGGCCGATGTCGGTGCCCGAGCGGTCGAAAAACCGGACGTACGCCGCGATGAAATCGAGGGTCACGTCGCCGCGGTTCGCGGCGCGGCCACGGACGCCGCCCGAGCCACGACGATAGAACTCGTGGGTGAGCAGGACGAGACCGTGACTCGTCGGCGTGTCGGTCCGCTCCGCCGAGCCGTTCGGGGTTCCGTTGATGGCGATGCGCCGTGCGTACTTGCCCTCGCCAGCGCCGAGACAGCCAGCCAGCCCCAGACATACCGTGCCCACACCGGCGAGCACGCGGCGTCGTTGCATATCCACGCCTCACCCGCGGCGCTCAAAAGACTATGGACGACGGTGAAAAAGAGTGTCGACATCGAGATACATCCGTGCGAACCGTGAGGCATCGGTGTCACAACCTTTTTGCGGTCCGGGCGGACCCTATCGGGTACGATGGCGAACGTACGCGACCTGCTCGACGAACTCGTCGAGGGGGTCGACACGATACTGTTGTTCTCGCCGAGTGAAGCCTACTACGAACGCTGCCGGGACCTCGATGCCATCTCGGTGGTCGTCTGTGCACCCGACAACGGCGTCGGTGCCGAGCGGTTCGTTCCACTCCCGCTCGAATTCGTCGACGCCAAAGAGCGCATCCGTTTCGGCGTCGAGGGCGCGGCCGAGGAGGACTTCGTCGCCGAGGGCGACGAGGTGGCCTGCGCGCTGAAACTGTTCGACGACGCCATCGACGGCGTCTGCCGGGTGCGGGTGGGCGACCTCACCCACTCGGGAGTCTACGACCTCTTCACGAACTCCAGAGCCGACCCGGAGGTCATCAACGCGGTCGTCGACGTGGCGGTCGAACTCGGCCAGAAGGGCCAGAAGGGCAAACCCGTCGGCGCGCTGTTCGTCGTCGGCGACGCCGGCAAGGTGATGAACAAATCCCGGCCCCTTTCATATAATCCCTTCGAGAAATCGCACGTCCACGTCGGTGACCCCATTGTCAATGTGATGTTGAAGGAGTTCTCCAGACTGGATGGAGCCTTCGTCATCAGTGACTCGGGCAAGATCGTCTCGGCCTACCGGTATCTCGAACCGAACGCCGAGGGTGTCGACATCCCGAAGGGCCTCGGCACGCGCCACATGGCGGCGGCGTCGGTCACGCGAGACACGAACGCGACGGCGGTCGTGCTGAGTGAAAGTGACAGGCTGGTGCGGGCGTTCAAGGGCGGCGAGTTGATCCTCGAACTCGACCCGGAGGAATACTGATGGCCACCCTCGGAACGTTCGTTGGAAGCCTGCTGAGCGGCCGATTCGACCTCGTGTTGGTCACGGTCGTATTGGTCGTCGGCGTGCTGGTGGGCTATCTCGTCGGGCGGGTGAGCCAGCGGACGCTCACGGCCGCCGGCGTCGGCGAGGCCGTCGAGGGGACCGCCTTCGAGCGCGCCGTTGGCCGACTCGGCACCTCGACGGTGTCGGTGCTTGCGGGGCTGTTCGCGCTGTTCGTCGTTCTTGTGTTCGTCGTGCTCGCGCTCACCGTCGCCGCCGTGCTCGACGTGCGGGTGTATCTCCGGCAGTTCATCAACTTCCTGCCACAACTGTTCGTCGCCGCGCTGGTGGTCGTCTTCGGGCTGATCGTCGCCGACAAGGCTGAAGTGCTCGTCTCCGAGCGCCTGCGTGGCGTGAAGCTTCCCGAAATCGGACTGCTCGCGCTACTCGTCAAATACAGCATCATCTACATCGCGGCACTTTTGGCACTCGGCCAGCTCGGCGTGGCGAACGTCGCTCTCCTCGTCCTGCTTGGGGCCTACGCCTTCGGCGTCGTCTTCCTCGGTGGACTCGCCTGTCGTGACCTCCTCGCCGCCAGCGCCGCCGGGTTCTATCTCCTGTTCGCCGAACCGATTGCCATCGGCGACGAGGTCCGTATCGACGGGCGCGCGGGCATCGTCCAGGAGGTCGATGTCTTCGTCACCCACATCGAGAACGACGGCGAGGAGTTCATCGTCCCGAACGACCACGTCTTCCGGTCGGGTATCGTTCGCGTCCGCTAGGCGTCGGCAGCGTCGAACGGTGTGCCGACAGGCGAATCGTCTTTGAGGACGGCATCCGTACGCCGACCATGCACTGGAAACTGTTCGCCACGCTCGCCGAGACGGCCGGCGAGCGCGAAATCGAGGTCGATGTCGAACCGAACGCGACCCTCGACGACGCGCTCGCGGCGCTGTTCGAACGCCATCCGGCCCTCGAAGACGAAATCATCGACGACGGCGCGGTACGCGACCACATCCATCTGCTCCACAACGGCGAGGACCCCTTCGTCGCCGGCGATGGCTTCGACACCGAACTCGACGCGGGCGACGAACTCGCCGCGTTTCCGCCGGTCAGCGGCGGTTAGAGCGAGACGGCCGCATCGAGCGCGATGACGATGGCGCGCTCGACGTTGTCCTTCGCCTTTGCAGGAAGTTCCTCGCCGTCGGTTTCGCCCTTCTGGGTGCCCGTGACGAGGTTGCCATCGACGGTACAGAGCGCGCCCGCACGGAGTCCCTTCCGGCGGGCGAGCGTGAAGATCGCGGCGGCCTCCATCTCGACGGCGAGCACGCCCGCCCGCTCCCACGCCTCGACGTACTCGTCGGTCTCGGCGTAGAAGGCGTCGTCGGAGGCGATGGCTCCGACGTGGACCGGCTCGTCGCGCGTTTCGGCCGCCTCCACCAACCCCGAGAGTACGTCGTAATCGGGCACCGCAGGAAGGCTGTCGCGCTCGTAGCGTCCGGTCGTCCCCTCGTCCTTGGCCGCACCGGTCGCGACCACCACGTCGCCGACCTCGATGTCCTGCTGGAGCGCGCCCGTCGTGCCCACACGAATGAGGGTCTCGACACCCACATTGGACAGTTCCTCGACCGCAATCGCCGCCGATGGACAGCCGATGCCGGTCGAGCAGATAGTAATGGGGGTGTTCTCGTAGGTGGCGTTGACGAGTTTGTACTCGCGGTTTTCGGCCACGGTCGTGGGGTTCTCGCAGTGGCCCGCGATACGGTCGACGCGCCCGGGGTCGCCCGGCAGCAGCGCGATGTCGTTCAGGTCGCCCGGTTCGACGAGCAGGTGTGGCTGTTTGGCCATGCCGAGCGCTCGATGGCCCGGATGAAAAGTGAGTCCATTCGTGACCTTGGTTACATTATTACATATTTGGTTTGCAAATCAACTAAATGACCAAACTTGGGCTGCTGCAGCTGCGAGCAATTCTGTTCGATCTTGGATAGTTGCTACACTCCACTCCTCATATTGATTAGCAATATGATTTGTTATCTTGAACTTTGATTCACGATATGCATCTTTTTTATCCAAGTATGGATTTGCACCAATCCTGATATTTATCTCTGATTCAAGAAGAGTAAGATTCCCGAGACGGTCACGGTACTGCTCAAATGTCCCCTCGTCAGTATTCAGCGTAGCAGGCCACGTCGTGTAACGACTTGCAGAAAATGCAGCTCTCGGGGCAATATGTTCTAAATCAACATCAAACACATTCGTTATCTCTGCCCCACCGAAATACTGCTGCTCAAGGGTTGTGAGCATATATTTCGTCCGGTTATTTAATTTTGCTCGTTTGTTTTCAATTCCAGCTTTAAATTCTGCGTCACTGGGGCCGCGCTCGCTAAACAAATTCTGTATTGTAGTCGTTGATTGATCTTCACCAAAACCTTCGGAACAAAGACGTGAATATATTCGATCAAGTTCCCCACCTGTTGCGTAGTTTGCTGTTTTCCATCTAATCAGGAATGTTTCAAGAAGTTGTAATGATTCAACAACTCGATTTGGATTATCAAACTCTCGGAAAATACGAAGCATGAGCGTACGGGCCTGTACTGAACCAATTGCTTCCAGATGTCGGAGTTTTCGATTGATTGCGTCGTTTGCATCCATATGGAAGGAGGCGATATCACACTCTACTATCTCAACATATGTTTCTGCTCTCTGTGCAAGGTCTGTTATATATTCTTCAACAGAAAGCCCTGAAGCCGAGAGTTTATTATCAATTATATCTTTGAAAGTTTCGTACAATTTATATTCTGAAACGCCATCTGGGTGGTTTGGTATAGGGGCTGACATAATATAATGTCTGAAGAAGCGACTCGGTTTGCGTAGGGCAGGAACGATGAGATCAATAATATCTTCCCACTTGCTTTGCACTAATGAATAATCTATACTGGCGTTGGATACAGCAATACTAAACAAATGGTTTTTCATTAGATCAACCGCCGAAAGCTCAAGACCACGATTATTGAGTGTTTCAAAGAGTTTGAATGCTGATTGCTCACTATCACATTTGATGCTCACAATTGTTATTGACCGAAGAATACGACGATACAACTCATCTAGCTCTTCGATAGAAAGTGCAGAAACTTTCTCTTGATAGAACTCCAGTGCCTCAATTAGTTGACTATCTATACCAGTATTTTCCTCCTCAGATATTATCGATTTATAGGCCTCGTTATCAAAACGACTAAGTTCTAGGTTTTGATGTCTACTCATATCAATTTCTCTTTCCCATAGATAGTCCTCGTTTATTGCCTCAACTATCTCATTCTGACCCTCATCTCGATATCGTTCTCGGATAGCCGCCAGTATGAGGGACAAAGTGGTCAGCCGTTGTTGTCCGTCAACAACCTCCAAGACGTTGATGTCGTTGAGTCCTCCGTTTCGCTCGATTACAACCATCGACCCGAGGAAATGCTGGCGATCACCACCTAGCGAGTCGATATCATCCCAAAGTTCTCTCCATTGATCCTCTGTCCAAGAATATCTTCTTTGATAATTTGGCACTCGGTATTTGTAGTTTCTCTTAAGTACGCTTTCCACTGTATCCTCATCGGCGGAGATTCCGATTCCATTACTCATAGGCTGCTTTCATGTTGTTTCTTATTAAGCGTGTCTATGTCAGTCTGGAAAAATATCGACGGTTGATAACAATGCCTTTCGCCTCTCATCACTCAGTATCTACCACCCTATGAACATAGAACCGTTCGCGCTCGAACGCTGGTTCGGCAAGTACGAACACGACGCCGACATCATGCTCGCCGAAAGCGGCATCAGGAGCCTGCCCGCATCGCGCTTCGACACCGACCCCGGCGACCTCGGCTACGTGATTCCGACCGACGGCGACCCCGAGTTCCGCGAAGAGGTCGCCGCGCGCTACGGCCGCTCGGCCGACGAGGTGATATTCACCTGTGGCACACAAGAGGCGAATTTACTGGCGATGCTCGCAACCCTCGACGACGAGGACCACGCGGTCGTCGTCACACCGACCTACCAGTCGCTGCACGCGCTGCCCCGTTCGCTCGCAAGCGTCTCGACGGTCGAACTCACTCCTCCAGAGTGGAATCTCGACCCCGATGCCGTTGCCGACGCCATCGAACCGAACACCCGGCTCGTGGTCGTGAACGACCCGAACAACCCCACCGGCAAATACCACTCTCAGGACACTATCGACGCACTCTACGACCTCGCGGCCGACAACGACGCCCACCTGCTCTGTGACGAGGTCTATCGCCTACTCGCCGACGACCCCATCCCACCGGTGGCGAGCATCGGCCCGCACGCCATCAGCACGACGAGCCTCACGAAGGCTCACGGGCTGGCGGGCTTGCGATTCGGCTGGCTCGCTGGTCCGCCCGAGGTCGTCGATGCCGCCCGCCGCTGGAAGGATTACACGACGATTTCACCGTCGGTCTTCGGCCAGCACGTCGCCCGACAGGCCCTCGCCGACGAGGAGACGATTCTCGACGAGAACCGTGCGCTCGCGCGTGACCACCGCGAGCGCGTCGGCGAATTTCTGACCGAGTACGGTCTCGATTGGCACGAACCCGTCGGCGTGAACGCCTTTCCGACCATCCCGGAGGGATTCGATGGGTCCCGGGAGTTCTGTCGCACGGTCGTCGAGGAGCAGTCGGTCGTGCTCGCACCGGGCGACGTGTTCGGCTTCGACGACCGCTTCCGGTTGGGCTTCGGTCTGCCGACCGACGAATTGGCGGAGGGGCTGGAACGTGTCGGTCGGGTCATCGAAGCGCACGCGGACGGCTGAACGCCCGAGTGAGTCCGGGACTTCCAAACCGTTTATACCGCCACGTCAGCAATCACGCATATGGCCAGACAGCAGACACAAGTCCGCGACCTCGACGAGGGGAGTTATGTGATGATCGACGACGCACCCTGCAAAATCACCGCCTACAGCACGGCAAAACCGGGCAAACACGGCAGCGCGAAGGCACGCGTCGAGGGCAAGGGCGTCTTCGACGAGAACAAGCGCAACTTCACCCAACCCGTGGACGCGAAGGTGTGGGTCCCCATCATCCAGCGCAAACAGGGCCAAGTCGTCAGCGTCGAGAGCGACGACGTCGCGCAGGTGATGGCACTCGACACCTACGAGACCTTCACCATCAAGACGCCCGGCGACACGGACCTCTCGCCGGACGACGAGATCGAGTATCTGGAGATGGACGAACAGCGAAAGATCGTCTGAATGGGCTTTCCCGGCACGAACGAACCGCGCGAGACGAGCGATTACGTTCTTCTGGGTGCGCCACTCGATATCTCGACGACGTTCCAGCCCGGCACGCGCTTCGGCCCCCGAGAGGTGCGCCACCACGCCCACACCTTCGACGACTACGACCGTCGCACCGACCAACGATTCACCGAACTGGGCGTCCACGACGCCGGCGACCTCGACGGCTGGGATGACGCCACCGAGTACCTCGACTTTCTCCGGGGGATGGTCACGGACATCCACGACGAGGGAAGCGTCCCGCTGCTCGTCGGCGGCGAACACACCGTCAGCGCGGCGGGCGTACGCGCGACCGACCCCGATATCTATGTGTGTCTCGACGCCCACCTCGACCTCCGCGAGGCGTATGCGGGCAACGAACTGAGCCACGCCACCGTTACCCGGCGCGCCCTCGACACTGTTGATAGGGCGGTGATTCTCGGCGCACGAACCGGTAGCGAGGACGAATGGAAGCGCGCCGACCGCGACGACGTGACGGTGGTTCAGCCCGAAGCGGTCCCGGACTGGGAACCCGACTTCGATGGCACAGTCTATCTGAGCGTCGATATCGACGCCGCCGACCCCGCCTTCGCACCGGGCACGGGCACGATGGAGCCGGTCGGGCTGACACCGCGCGAACTGCGGCGGGTCGTCCGGGCGGTCGCCCCCGCAACTACGGGCTTCGACGTGGTCGAGGTCAACGACCGCGACGACGGACAGGCCGCCGCGCTCGGCGGCAAACTCCTCCGGGAGTTCGTCTACTCGCACGCAGCCCGAGCGGACGACTGAGCGTTCGCACTGTTTCGATTCGCTCATGGCGATTCCAATCGGCGTCCTCATCGTCGGCAGCGTCACGGTCGATTTCGCGGTCGCCGTGCCGATGCTCGGCGTGCTCACGCTCGCCACGGTCCTGTTGTTTACCGTTCTGCGAACCGAGCTCTCGCTCAGCACCCCCGAGTCGTACGCGCTGCTCGTCGGCTACGGCCTGTTCGTCGCGTGGGTCGTCGCCGAGACCGTCGGCGTGACACACCTGCTCCGTGGCTCGTGAGCGGGGTCAGTTCGGACTCAGGCGAGCGGTCGAAGCTCGGCGCTGAAATGGCGCAGTTCCTCCATCGCTGGCTCGTCGACGACCTCGTAGCCCGGCAGCTCCTCGCGTCGTTCGGCGACCGCCGCGAACGTCTCAGCGACGTGTTCGAGGTGGTCACGGAAGTACGTTCGTCGGGGGAGACAGAGCCGGACGAGCTGGGGCCGCTCCTCGCCAGGGAAGGCGAGTTCGCCGAGTTCGACGGCGCGCACGCCGCCCTCGCGGTAGAGCGCACAGACGAGCGCCTGTCCCGGGAACGCCTCGCGCGGAATTTCGGGGAGGAACGCGCCGGCATCGACGTAGACCGCGTGGCCGCCGGTCGGCGTGCGAATCGGGACGCCGACCTCTTCGAGGAGCGTGCCGAGTTCGGCGACCTGCTCGACCCGTGATTCGATGTACGGTTCCTCGACCGCCTCGCCCAATCCGACCGCCATCGCTTCGAGGTCGCGGCCGGCCATCCCGCCGTAGGTCGAGAATCCCTCGAACAGGATGCCGCGCTGGCGAGCCTGCTCGTAGAGGTCGTCGTCACCCTCGCGCACGCCGACGAACCCGCCGACGTTGGTGAGACCGTCCTTCTTCCCGCTCATCACCACGGCGTCGGCCATCGAGAGCTGCTCGCGGGCGACGCTGGCGACGCTTTCACCCTCGAATTCGTCCTCACGCTGGGCAACGAAGTAGGCGTTCTCGGCGAACCGACAGGCATCGACCACGAGCCGCGCGTCGAGGTCGTTTGCAACCGTCCGGGCCTCCCAGAGGTTTTCGATGCTGACGGGCTGGCCAGCGAGGGAGTTGTTCGTGATCGTGACGACGACGGCCGGAATCCGCTCGGCACCGACCTCGCTCGCCAGTTCGCGGACTGCATCGGTATCGAGGTTTCCCTGGAAGGGGTCGTCGGGGTCGCTCTCGACCGGGCAATCGACCGGCTCGCCGCCGGCGTTCACGATGTGTGCCCGCGTCGTGTCGAAGTGGGTGTTGTTCGGGACGTACTCGCCCTCGGAGACGAGCGCACCGTAGAGGACGTTCTCCGCGCCGCGACCCTGATGGGCAGGGACGATGCGCGAAAATCCCATCACGTCTTCGACCGCGGCTTCGAGGTTCTGGAAACTCTCGCTGCCGGCGTAGGACTCGTCGCCACGATGCAGCGCCGCCCACTGTTCGTCGCTCATCGCACCCGTTCCGCTGTCGGTCAGCAGGTCGACGAACACCGCATCGGCGTCGAGATTGAACACGTTGTGGCCCGCCTCGCGGAGGTGGCGCTCGCGCGCCTCCCGGTCGGGGAGTTCGATTCGCTCGACGGATTTCGCCTTGTACGCTCGCATACCGCATCGACGGCCGAGCGCGTGAAAACCTTACTCGAAGAGAGGTGTGGTCCGACGGCCGCTTTCGACCCTCGATGGCCGACTTCGGTCACTACTGTTCATCCCAGCGAGCATCGGTAGTGCTCTCCCAGCGTGGGCGCTGCCCTCGAACGACGACACGGGGACTACGCCGTCACGGCGAACGAGTCGACCATCACGGCCGCGGTCGGGGCGAAGGCGACGCCGTCGTGCCAGTCGATACCGAAGGTGTAGCCGGTGTCGTCGGTGGTCACGAACAGATAGCACAGCCGCCAGCGCTCGCCGGCATCGTCGCGGTAGGTACATTCGAGCAGCCGTCCCCGCTCGCCGCTCGTCAGTCGTCTGTTCTCGTCGAGACACACGTCGAGTCCGGTGACGTACGCGTCGGCATCGAGTTCGTCGAGGAAGGCCGTGGCGGCGGCCGCCGCGGTTCGTCCATCCCGGTCGACGAACACGACCGCGCCGACGTCGCTGTCCGGGGCGTCGAACGTCGCGCCGCCGTCGGCGTCGGCGTCGACCGACCAGTGGGCGGGGGAGACGAGGCGGTAGCCGTGTTCCTCGTCGGTGTAGGGTTCCAATGTCGGCTCGGCTGCGGCGTGTGTCATCGTTCACTGTCTGGGTGGTCCGGCGCGTTCACGGTCGTCCGTGGCTGCTCACGCCGTGGCGGAATGTTCGTGTCTGCGTTGGGCGAAGAGTGTGGGCGTCAGGCCAGTCGGTCGGCGACCTTCGCGGCGATGGGCAGCCTGATGGTCTCGCCCTGGTAGGCTTTGACCATCATGTACACCCACGCGGCGAAGCTGCCGACGGCGACGACGAGCCAGACCAGCCCGAGGATCAGCCCGAAGAGGCTGCCCGCGAGGAACATCCCGGAACTCCCGCTGAACGTCGCCATCGAGACGACCGTTCCGAGGAACGTCAGCGCGATGTAAGCGACGGCGAGCAGCCCAGTGAACGCCATGCTCTGGGCGGCGTGCCAGCGGACGAAGCGGTCCTCGCGCTCGATGAGATAGAAGAGCAACCCCGAGACGAACCCGAACAGATACGACAGCGCCCCCGCGGTGGTGCTGTCGAGTCCGGAGCTGCCTTCGGTGGCCGGCGATTCCCGTTCGATACCAACGTCTTGTGTGCTGCTTGCCATCTGTGGTCTCCTGTGGTTTCGTTTCCGTTCGTCCGCACGAACGCCGGCGGCAGTTCCCGCCAACGTCCATAGAGAGACGTCTATACCGGTTATAGCCATCGCGTGCGTTCGTCGCACGTCGCGGAACCGTCCCACACTGTGAGACGGTTTCATGCGGTGGCTATAACCCCCGAAGCGGTCTCTCTCAGGACGAGTCACTCCGGTGGCTCGGAGAACACAATGGATTTCGACGAATTCGTCCGGTCACACGGACCCGAAGAGAGCGCGAAGACGTTCGAACGCGAAAGCTCGAAGATGCTCGACATTGCCCTCGATGGGGCAATCATGGCCAAAGCCGGCTCGATGATCGGCTACACCGGCGACGTCTCCTTCGAGCGCAAGTCCTCTGGCGGGCTGAAGGGAATGTTGAAAAAGCGCGTGACCGGCGAGGGAGCCGTGATGATGCGTGCCTCGGGCAGCGGCCACCTCTATCTCGCCGACGCCGGCAAGGAGGTCCAGATTCTCGAACTCGATGCCGACGACGAGGTGAGCGTCAATGGCAACGACGTGCTCGCCTTCGAGGAGTCGGTGGACTCGGACATCAAGATGATGAGTTCCATCGCCGGCTCCGCTTCGGGCGGGCTGTTCAACGTCCATCTGAAGGGACCGGGCCACGTCGCCATCACCACCCACGGCGAGCCGCTGGTGCTCCCGACGCCGGTCCGGACCGACCCGAACGCCACCGTGGCGTGGAGCGCGAACGTCTCGCCGAATGCGAAACGCGACCTGAACATCAAGAGCTTCCTCGGTCGGTCGTCCGGCGAGAGCTTCCAGCTCGAATTCGCCGGACAGGACGGCTTCGTCATCGTCCAGCCCTACGAGGAACTCACCCCTGATGCGGGCGAGTCGGGCGGCGCGAGCGCCAGCAGCGGCCAGAGTATCAACGTCAGCGACTTCCTCTGAGCACACGCTGACGACCGCCAAGCCTTCCTCAACCGTTTTCACCGGCCGCCCGTGACCGTTTAGTTCGGACAGCACTCAGTTCGACCATGACGAACTGGCGCGCGGTCGGAATCGGACTAGCCGTCGAGTTCGTACTGGGCATCGTCGGCCTCATCGTTCCGGGAGTCGGACAGTTCGTCGCCGGTCTCGTCGGCGGGTTCGTCGCCGGCTACCGGGCCGGTGGCACCGTCGGTAGCGGGCTGTGGCACGGACTGCTCGCCGGCTCGCTCGGCGGTTTCCTGCTGGCGATTCCCGTCGGTATCGCCGTCTCGGTCGCGAGCATCGAGGTCGGCATTCTGGGTCAGCTCGGAAGCCTCCTCGCCGGTCTCGGGACGATGCTGTTCGTGCTCGTCGTCGCCGTCGTCCTCGGGGCGAACAGCGCCCTCGGCGGTATCATCGGCAGCCTCGTCGACGCAGGCCGCTCGCGCGCCGCCCCGCGAAATTCACGCAACCGCCCCAAGGACGCCGACCACACGACAGCGGCCGCCGAGTACGAGGAATCGTCGAGCCCGCGACTGACCGATACGATTCTCGACGGCCGTCGGTGACGCTCGGACGATAGGGCGGCTTATTCGTCCGCCGATTCGACCTCTGGTGTGGAGCTATCGATAGTCGATCTGGCACCGGTACCCGAAGGTGGCACGGCGACCGAGGCGTTCGAGAACACCGTCGAGCGCGCTCAGCACGCCGAAGAACTCGGCTACTCGCGCTTCTGGGTGGCCGAACACCACGACTTCACCGACCGGCTGGCGAGCACCACGCCGGAGGTACTCATCGCCCACCTCGCGGCCAAAACGTCGAGCATTCGCGTCGGCTCCGGCACAGTCCTCCTCAACCACTACAGCCCGTACAAGGTGGCAGAAACCTTCGGCGTGCTCGACGCGCTCGCACCCGGGCGCATCGACTGTGGTCTCGGGCGGGCGACCGGTAATCCAGTAAGTGATTACGCCCTCCAACCCGACCGCAGCCAGCGCCGGCGCAGCGACGACCACGCCGAGAAGATCAACGAGACCGCCGCCCACCTGTATGATGGGTTCCCCGACGACCACCAGTTCAGCGAGTTGGATGTCGCCCGCTCGCGCGAGGACGTCCCCGAGGTGTGGGTACTTGGGTCGAGTCCGTCGAGTGCGGCCATCGCCGGCGAGCTTGGATTGTCCTACTGTTTCGCGTCGTTCATCAGGCCCGGACCCGCCGTCGAGGCGTTCGAGACCTACCGCGAACGGTTCCAGCCCTCGGAGTTCGGTGCCGGACCCGACAGTCCGGAGGGAATGCTCGCGGCGAACGTCACCTGCGCCGAAACCGACGCGGAAGCCGCACGGCTGCGCGCGACGACCGAAGCCTCGCGCAAGCGACTCCAGCGCGGCCGCACCGACGCACCGCCCATTCGCTCGACCGAGGAGGCCATCGAGGAGCTCGGCGGCGTGCCCGAGCCGACCGAACGCCCGCTCGAACCGGGCGAGTGGCCGCGACAGATTTCGGGCAGCCCCGAAACCGCACGGGAGCTATTGGAAGAGATGACCGCCCAAGCCGGCGTCGAGCGGGTCATGGTCCAGAGCCAGCTCGCCGACCCCGACGACGTGCTCCGCTCGCACGAACTGCTCGCCGAAGCGTTCGACCTCTAACCAGTTCCCTCAACGGACGACCGTCACCGGCACCGGCGAGCGCCGCACGACCCGCTCGGCGACGCTGCCGAGCAGGATGCGCGCGAGGTCGGTGCGGTCGTGGCTGCCGATGACCACGTGGTCGACGTCGTTGTCCCCGATATAGTCGATAATGCGCCGTGCGGGGTCGCCGACCTCGATTTCGCTCGTCAGCGCGATGTCCTCCTCGGCAGCCTGCTCGCTCGCGGCCGCGTGGAGTTCCTCGACCTCCGCCCGCGCGCCCTCGTACCACTCCTCGGAGTAGCCGGGCAGTCCGGGAATCCCGGTCGGCGACTGTAAGCCAATCGTGTTCGGGTCGGTGTCGAAGGGGTTGATGACGGTGATGGCGGTGAGTGTCACATCGGGGAGGCCGAGTGCGTGCTCCAGCGCGCGCTCCGAGCGCGGCGAACCGTCGATGGGAACGAGAACGTGTTCGGTCATACGAGCGACTACCGTTGCTTCGCCTATAGCGATTGCCGTTCGGCACTGCTGGCCTCACTCCTCGGCGAGCGCCGATTCGACGAGCCGGCGGCCGCCGATGGCGGCGGGACTGACGACGGTGTTCGCGCCGGCGCGTTCGAGCTTCGGACCGTTCTCGGCCTCGGTGGCGGCGGCCACCACAGTAATCGAAGGGTTCCGTTCACGGACGGTGAGTACCGAGAGCGCGTCGGTCGCGTCGCTATCGCTGGCGACGATGACCGCCCGGGCGCGGTCGATGCCGGCGCGGGCGAGCGCCGCGCCGTCGGTGGGGTCGGCGACGAAGACGGGCAGTTCGCGTTCGGCGGCCGGCGGCAGTTTCGACTCGTCGGCTTCCGGCACGACGAGCACGAGGTCATCCATATCGAGTTCGTCGAGCACCGATTCGGTCAGGCCGCCGTAGCCGAGCACGAGCACATGGTCGTCGCGTTCGGCGAGCTGTGTGTCGGTCATGGTTCCGAGCGCGCGCGTGAGCCGGTCCTCGATGGCCGGGGCCACCAATGCACCGATTGCGAGCCCGAAACTCGCCGTGCCGACGACGATGAGCGAGACGGTGAACAGCCGTGCCTGCCCGGTCACGGGCGTCGCGTCGCCGTAGCCGACGGTGCTCGCGGTGATGATCGTGTAATAGAAGGCGTCGGTGAGCGACCCGACGCCGCGGAAGCCCTCCCGGAGCGTGTAGGCTCCAACGGTGCCATACAGCAGTGCGCCGCTGACGGCGATGAACGCCGCGACCTGCGTCGTCGAGAGGGCGAGTTCCCTGTCGAAGCGGCCACGAGTGAGTGCCAGCACGACGAGCGCCGCCACCGAGAGGGCGGCGACCGGAACGGAGACGACGCTCGACTGGACGATTGCCTGGAACACCGTCGCCGAGAGCAAGAGCACAGTGGCGTACCACGCCGCGCGCCGCCCGGTACGCAGTTCGAGCGCGCTGATGAGGAGGAGAAAGCCGGTGAGAACGGCCGTGAACCCGGCAGTCCGCCGGACGCCGCTGGCGATGAGGCCAGTCAGCGGGCCGAACGTTCCGGGCGAGCCGAGCACGGCGACGCCGGTGAGCATCGACAGTAGCGCCACCACGACGGTCAGCCAGACGGCCACCCGCCGGCCGAGCAGCACGCGTAGCCGCCGCTTTCCCGCCGCCTGCACCGCGTCGAGAACGCGCCTAACTCGCATGCGCGCTCGGCCAATCGCCCATCGTGGGGATAAGAATGCTGGTCGAGTGGGTTCTCCCTCTTCGGTCGGCTCACGGACGCGAGTCGGTTGTCGGCGATATGCCTTCGGGAGCGGGAGTCATCGTGTGGACGAGTTCGACTCATTTATGCGCGCCGACCGAGTCACTCCGACGAATGCGTTCGTGGTCCGACCGGGGGCGGTGGCTCCTGCCGGTCGTGTTGCTCGCGCTCGTCGCCCACGCCGAGACGCTCGGTTACTGGTTCGTCGCCAGCGACACGCTCCCACTCATCGCAACGAGCCGCGTCGCCGACCCCACTGGATTCGTTTCGTTGTTCGCCCAGCCGCTGATGGCCGGCTCGGATTTCACGACCACCGCGCAGTTCTACCGCCCGGTTGCCAGTCTCACCTACGCCATCGACTACGCGCTCTGGGGGCTGAACCCCGCCGGCTACCATCTCACGAACCTGCTGCTGCACGCCGTCGCGGCGGCGCTCGTCGCCGTCTGCACAGTACGAATCACGCGCCGGCGAGCGGTCGGTGCGCTCGCGGGCATCCTCTTTGGGATTCATCCCGTGACGACCGAAATCGTCCCCGTGACCGCACGGCGACAGGACACCCTGCTGACGATACTCGTCCTGGTCTCGCTCGTCCTGTTCGTCCGCTGGTATCGGGCAACGGCCCCGGCCGAGCGGTTCCCGTGGCGCTTTGGGAGTCATCGCTCGCTCGGGGGCGCGCTCCTCGCCTACGCGCTCGCCCTCGGCGCGAAGGAGACGGCCGTCGTCGTTCCGGTGCTGGTAGTCGTCTGGACGCTCCTCCATCGTGAGAGCGACCGACCGCGGCGACTCCTCGAAACGCTGTTCGGGAGCGTTGGCCCGTTCGCCACCGTTACACTGGGCTATCTCGCGGTCCGCATCGCCGTGCTCGGCGGGTTCGGCGGGTATCGCGTGCCGACGAACGTGGCGCTCTCCGACAGACTCCTCTTCGGCGTGAAGTACCTCCTCTGGCTCGTCTACCCGCAAAACACCGTCCCGGAGCTGCCAACGATACGTGCCGCGGGTGCGCCCTCGATGGTCGTCGGCGTCGCCGGCGTGCTGCTGGTCGGTGGCGTCGTGGTGATGACGTTGCTGCGGCGGGGGTACTTCCATCGCGGGCGATTTCGGCGGCTGCGAGTGCTCTCGCCGGTCGCGAGCGTCGTCGGGTTCGCGGCGATACCGCTCGTCCTCGCCGGCGAGTCGCTCGGGTCGGTGGTCCTGCCTCCGGTCGGAGATACCCTCGGGAGCTATCTCATCGGCGTACTGTTCGTCGGAGCCTGTCTCGCCGGTCTCGCCACCGTACTGTTCGCGGGCCGCCTCTCGTTCGACGGGGAACAGCGCCGGCAGCTGGCGTTTTTCGCCTGCTGGGCGTTCGTGCCGTGTGGCCTGCTCATGAGCCGAGGATTCGTCACCAGCAAGCCGCTGACCTTCGGCTTCGGGATGCGCAACGGCTATCTCGCGGCCGCGTCCGCGATGGCCGCGCTCGCGCTGGTGGTGACGCCCTCGCTGCGACGGCTGCTCACTGCCCTCCGGGGCATGCTTACGAGCGAGCGGGGTTTCACCCCGAGCGCCAGCGACGTCGCCTGTGTCGCCGTCATTGGGCTGCTCTTGGTTCCCGTCGTCGGTGCATCGCCGCTGCTGTACGCCGGTAGCGATTGGCAATCGGCGGGCGACCTCAACGAACGGTCACTGTCGGGAGTCAGTGACGCACTCGACGGGGTGTCGGGGAACGAACCGATATATATCGTGAGCTTCCCGAGCGGGCTCGACAGTAGCCAGCGGTCGGCTTCGCATGCACAGTCGGTGACGCCGCTGCGGCCGTACTCGGTCGAGGCGTGGCTCGCGCTCAACGGGTTGTCGAACCCACAGGTACGACTCGTCCGGTCGGCGAGTGTGGCCGCGGTTCCCGAACTCGACATTCGTATCGAGCGACGCGAGCGGTTGACCGCCGTCTGGGTCGAGCGCACTGGGAACGCCACACAGCAAGCGCAAGCGACCGACGCACGGTCGAGCGCGACGGTGGTGGACTGAGATGGAGGGGTCGCGCAAACTCGTCCTCGCGGTGGCGCTTTCGTTCGCGCTCGGCGTCCTGGCCCACGCCGAATCGCTCGGCTACTGGTTCACCTCCTACGATTCGATTGCACTCGTCGAGACGAGCCGCATCGCCTCGCTCGCCGACCTGCGAACCATCCTGACCGAACCGCTGCTCGCCGGCACCTCCTACGTCGAAGCGGGCCAGTTCTATCGACCCGTCGTCAACCTCGTCTACGCCGCCGAGTACGCGCTCTGGGGACTCGACCCCGCCGGCTATCACCTCACGAACCTCCTGCTGCACGGGCTGGTCGGCGTACTCGTCGTTCTCACCGTCCGCTCGCTGACCGACTCGCTGCGTATCGGCGCAGTCACTGGCGTGCTGTTCGCCATCCATCCGCTCGGAACGGACGTGGTGCCGGCGATTTCACGGCGACAGGACGTCCTGATGGCGCTTTTCGGCCTGCTCGCGCTCTGGCTGTTCGTCGAGAGCGTTCGTCGGGACGGCCGACGACTGCGTTCGGGGGCGGCCGTGGCCTACGCGCTCGCGCTGCTATCGAAGGAGACCGCTGCCGTCGTCGGCCCGCTGGCCTTCCTCTGGGTGGTGCTCGACGGTCCCTCGCTTCGCCGAGTCTCGACGTATCGCCGGGCCATCGTCGCGGTGGCTCCGCTGGCGGCCGTCGCGGGGGCGTATCTGGTGGTGCGTGTCGCGGTACTCGGCGGTATCGGTGGCTACACCCATGAGCCGCCGCTGTCCCGAACGCTGCTCTTTCCGGTCCAGTACGTGCTCTCGCTCGTCTATCAGGCCGACGTCCTCGCCGTTGTCCGAGATGTCTCGACACCGCTTGCGGTCGCCGTCGTGGCCGCCGTTCCGCTGGTACTGCTCGTGGGTTTCGCCCGCGAGCGTTCGCCCGACGACATCACCCCACGTCACGTCATCCCGATTGCCCTCGCCGTCGTCGGGTTCGGCGCGCTCGTCGTCATCGTTCGGTTCCCAAACACCTCGCCGCTCTCGTCAATCGGGACCGTCGAGCACGCCGGCTGGTACACTGCCGGTATCGTCTTCGCCGTCGCCGCGACGAGCGCGCTGGTGGGAGCAGTCACCTCGGCGCGCTCGCTCGGTACCCGCCGCTCGACGGGCTTTTTCGTCCTCTGGCTGCTCTCGCCGCTCCCGCTGTTCTTCGTCGCCCGACAGTTCGCCTTTCGAGACGCGTACTTCTTCGCCATCCCGCTGCTCGCGCTCGCCGCGACGTATCTCGACGGCGCGCTCCCCGCAGACTGGACGACGCTCTCGGAACGAAACACCGACGCGCTGGCCGTCGTCGCCGTGGTCGTCCTCCTGATTCCCTCGCTCGCGGCGTCGCCGCTCCTCTATACCGATTCGGGCTGGGGCGAGACGAGCGACGTCACTCGGACGGCGCTCGACGAGATCGACCGCTCGGTGAGCGAGGTCGGTCCTGAGACGCCCGTCGCCATCGCCGGGATACCGACCAAGCTCGATTACCACCCACACCGTCTCGGGCAGGCGCGAAAAGTGACCATGCTCCAACCCCACTCGGTGCGGTCGTGGCTACGGTTACAAGGCCACGACAACCGCGTCGCCGTCGGCCGATTGCAGTCATTCAATACCGTTCCGCGGAACGTCTCGGTACGGGTACGCGAGAACGGACGGCTACTGGTGTGGCTCCGCTACGACTGACGCCTCGTTCGACGGTGTGCAAGCGCTTTTGCCCGCCGACCCGCTGACGTCCGGTGGTGGCGATGACGAACCGTTACCCCCGCCGAGCCCCGTGTGACGAGGCCCGATACCGAGCCACCACCCAAACTTCTATCGTTCGCCGGTGAACGTCGCCGTCGTCATCGGGTCGTTCGTCGACGCAGCGTGTGTATCAACCGCCTCCCGGTAGGCCGCGTAGGCGTTGACACCCTCGCCGTCGATGCTGACGGTTTCGGTACCACGGGTCCCGCCGAACATCGCCCAATCGGTCTCCTTGTCCTCGTTGAACCAACACCACATCTCGACGTTCTCGCGGTCGAAGTATTCGAAAGCGTCCCGAATCCACCCACCTTTCCGCTCGGGGTCGTAGCTCGAATACGTCGCCGAGGAACTCGCCGTCTCGGCGATACAGACCGGTTTGTCCGCGAGCGTGCGCATCCGTCCGAGCATCCCACCGAACACCGCCTCGGGCGAACGCCAGTCCGACCATGCCCTGCTCTCACCCCACTGATAGCCGTCGATGCCGAGCCAGTCGACGGCGTCATCGCCCGGATACAGCTCCTCGGCGGTGTACGAGCCGACGTCGGTGGCGTTGACACACCACATCCACTGGACGGTCTCCTCGCCGATACCCATATCCTCGAACCGACCACGGACGTGCCGCCACATGTCCGTGTAACTCGCCGGCGCGGAGTTCCCTACTGTCGGACTCCACGGGTACCAGTCGCTGTTCATCTCGTGGGCGAGGCGGACGTACGCCCGGCGGTCGTCGCCCGTCCCCGATTGACCGTCCGGGCCGGCGAGGAACTCGCGCAGGCGCTCGGCCCAGCGGTCGATATACCCGTCGTACTCGCCGTTGGCGATGCGCACCTCGATGTCGTCGGGTGTCGTGCCGGCGAGTTGCTGGCGATAGCTGGCATATTGGCCCCGCTCGACGAGCGCGCGGGTATCGACCGATTTGGTGCGCCTGTTCGGCGTGAACGGCTCCCACGTGATGAGCGGGACCCGGCCCGCGTCGTGAATCTTCGGAAGCACACGCTCGAACAGCCAGTCCATGTGGCCCGTATCGGGGTTCCACGGCACGAAGAGGACCTGCACCGGATAGGGCGCTCCCTGCCACCCCTCCATGCGCTCGATGGTCGCGAAGTTCGCGTCGCTGAGACCGTTGTGGATGCCGAGCACCGGCGACGGGTCGGCATCGATCTCCTCGCCATCGAGCGTGACCGTCGCGTCGCCGTCGAGGTCGAGGTCGAGCAACTCGCCGGCGAACGAGTAGCTGTCCCGCCCGCCACCACCGCCCTGTCCCGTCGCCATTCGTCCGGAGACGTCGTCGTTGTCGTCGATGGTTGCCCCGTTCGCGTCGCTCTTTGCGAGGTCGCCGCTGACCGCGAACCGATAGGAAAAGCGCCCGCCGTTGCTGGCGATGGTCAGTGTGTGGTCAAAGGTGGGCGTCGTATCGAGTCGCTCGCCATTGAGGGAGACGTTGGCCTCCCCATCCACCTCGATATCGGTCAGCGTCCCGAAAAAGCTGTAGCTGTCGGCGGAGATGCCGACCACACCCGAAGCACTCGACCCGGCTATCTCGTCGCCGGTGTTGACGTTCGCGCCGTTTGCCGTGCTCTTTTCGAGTTTTCCGGTGACGGCGAACTCGTAGGTCGCCCGCATGCCCGTCCCTTCGATAGTGAGGACGCTCTTCGAGGTCGGATCGAACTGCTCGCCGTCGATGGAGACGTTCGCCGCACCGTCCACCTCGATGTCCGCAAGCGCTCCGGAAAACGCGTAGCTGTCGGCGGAGATGCCGACCACACCCGAAGCACTCGACCCGGCTATCTCGTCGTTGCCGTTGACGTTCGCGCCGTTTGCCGTGCTCTTTTCGAGTTTTCCGGTGACGGCGAACTCGTAGGTCGCCCGCATGCCCGTTCCCTCGATGGTCAGGACGTGGTCGAGATACTGGCTCGGGTCGAGCGGTTCGCCATCGATGGAGACGTTCGCCTCACCGTCCAGTTCGAAGCCGGTGAGGTCGCCGGAGAATCGATAGCTGTCGGCGGAGATGCCGACCACCCCCGAAGCGCTCGACCCGGATATCTCGTCGTTGCCGTTGATGTTCGCGCCGTTTGCCGTGCTCTTTTCCAGTTTTCCGGTGACGGCGAACTCGTAGGTCGCCCGCGAACCCGTTCCCTCGATGGTCAGCACGTGTGATGGTCGAGCAGCCGCTGCCGACGATGCGCCCGCAGCGCCGGCTACCCCGAGCGCCGTCAGTTGTAACAGTCGCCGCCGCGAGAGCCGCCACGACCCCTCCCCTCCCATGCTGTTTGTTCCGTCCCTCATTGCTTATTCACGATGGAAAAGTAAACATATTAAATTTTTCGATGCTAAATGATAATCAAGACGGCTGAATAGTACCTCGTCATCGAGCACCGTTTGGCTACTCTCGTCGGCGAGGCGGCAACGTTTTGCATGACTTCCCCGAAGGGGTTGCTCGATGGAAGAGCGTACGCGCGCGTATCTCCGGGGGCGCTTTCGCGACCACTACCGCCGGACGGAGCCGACGCTACCGCCCGATGCTGACGCGCGCGAGTGGGGGCATATCCCGTGGACTTCGGGACCGGGAACCACGATGGTGCGCCACAACTCGACGCTCGATTTGGGCGACCTCTCGGACTTCCTCGCGCGCGAGCGCCCCCGCCACGTCTACTTCTCGGCGGGGCGCTACGACGACCCCGGCGCGGGGTCGATGGCCGAGAAGGGCTGGCGCGGCTCGGATCTGGTCTTCGACCTCGACGCCGACCACCTTCCAACTGTCGAACTCGGCGAGGATTCGTACAAGGAGATGCTCGAAAAGTGCAAGGCCGCACTACTGCGCCTGCTCGACTTCCTGGAGAACGACTTCGGCTTTCGGGACCTCACGGTCGTCTTCTCGGGCGGGCGCGGCTACCATGTCCACGTCCGCGATGAGGGCGTCCAGTCGCTCGAAAGCGATGCCCGCCGGGAGATCGTCGACTACGTCCGGGGGATCGGTCTCGATGTCGACGCGCTCATCTCTCATGAAGCGGTCGGCGGTACGGCCGGCCGGGCCAGTCCGGCACGAAAGCGCACGCTCGACACGACCGGCGGCTGGAGCCGGCGCGCCCACCGCCACCTCCTCGGTTTCATCGACGAGCTACTCGACATGGACGAAGATGCGGCGCTCGCCCGGCTCCGGGGGTTCGACGGTATCGGCGAAGGCAAGGCCACGGCCGCGCTGCGCGCTGCACGCACCAACTACGGCGAAATCGAGGCGGGCAACATCGACGTTCATCCGGCCTTCCATGCACTCGCCCAGCGACTGCTTCCCGAGGTGGTCGCGGCGGACAACGCACCCATCGACGAACCTGTAACTACCGATACAAACAGATTGATTCGCCTGCCGGGCAGCCTCCACGGCGGCAGCGGGTTGTGTGTCGAGCGGCTCGCACGCGACGAAATCGAGGGGTTCGACCCGCTCGTCGATGCGATTCCGGGAACCTTTCGCGGGCAGGAGATCACCGTCGAGTGCGACGACGAAACGACCGTGGAACTCGCTGGCGATAGTTTTACGGTGACGGCGGGGACATCTCACGTCCCGGAATACGTCGGCGTGTTCCTCATGGCACGAGGCACCGCCGAGAAGGGCGAAGAATGAACCTCGGAGACCTCCAGTCGACCCGGAGCAAGGAGCGCCAGAAGGACAGCCTCCAGCATCTGCGCGAGGAGTTCTATACTGATGTGGGCGCGTTCGTCGCCGAACTCAGAACCGAGCGCGAGCGCGCGGCCGAGGCCGCCGACGACCCCTTCGATGCGCCCGAGGTCCGCCGGCTGACCGACGACATCGAGACGGCCGAGGACACCGTCGAAGCCATCTACGAGCGCCGCGTCGGCAAACTCGTCAAACTCGCCAGCCTCGCTGCCGCCGGCATGCCGGCGGACAAAGACGGTCTCACGAGCGAGGAGCGCGAACTGTTCGGTACGCTCGTCGACGCCATCGAATCGAATCGCGCGCACGTCCTCGATGACGTTCTCGTCGGTGGTGGCCACGCGACCGACGAACCTGTCGAAACCGATGAGCCAGCGGCCACCACCGAACCGGCTGCCACGGCGGCCGACACGGCAGACCACGGGGTGGCACACGGTGGTGGCGATGCGCCCTCGACGGCAGCGACGGAACCGCCGACCGCACCCGAATCCGTCGAACCCGAGGGTGCGGACGGGACAAGCGGGCGCGAATCCCCACCGGAGGCTGAGGGCGGCGTCAGCGCTGCCGACGTGATGGGCGGCGAGACGCCCGAGTCCACGGGTGAGCCGACGGACGCACCGCCGCAGGCTCCGCCGGATGCGGCCGACGCGAGTAATGCGGATGATGACGGAGATTCACGGCGAGAAACGGAGCGAACGACCGTCCGCATCACGCGCGATGTCGGCGAGATTCTCGGGGCCGACGAGCGGACCTACCAGCTCGCAAGCGAGGACGTGGTAACGCTCCCCGATGTGAACGCGACGCCGCTGCTCGAACGCGATGCAGCCAAACGACTCGATTAGTATTTCGCGCTCGCGCCGGTCGTCGCGTAGATGACGTCCATCAGCCCGTCACGCTGGGCCTGCCAGGATTCGAACCCGTCGGGACTGTCGGGATAGTCCTCGTAGTGGTTGAGCAGGCGGTCGGCTTCCCGTTTGGTCTCGTAGAGGTCGAACACCGTCTTCCAGTGGCCGAAGCTCTTGATGGCGGTTCGGATTTTGAGCGGAAGACCGATGGTCGCACTCCCCGAGTAGAGCGCATCGGAGAGTTTCGCCGCGGGCAGGGCGGCCAGCAAGCCGGTGAGGTTGTTCAAGCCCGTGGCACCGACGAAGACGTTGTAGACATCGAGCGCCGCGTAGCGCCCGCCGAAGTGGTCCATCACCCGCTCGTTGTACTCCCAGAGCGCGTCCTCGCTCACGTCGCCCTCGTCGATGGCGTCGATGGCCGCCTCGCCGGCGTATTTTCCCGCGTAGGCCGCACCCGCAATTCCCCCGCCAGTGGTCGGATTCACGTGGGCGGCGGCGTCGCCGATGGCCATGAAGCCCGGTGCGACGCCCGAGTCGTACGGTCGGCGCGTCGGCAGCGCCGCGCCGAGTTTGTCTTTGACGGTCGCATTTTTGAACTCCGGGCGCTCGCGCAGGTCCCGCCGCAGCGCCTGGACGAGTTCCATCGGCTCCTCGCTCATCTGAAAGCCGAGACCGACGTTGATTTCCGTCGGCGTGCGCGGGAAATACCAGAGATAGCCCGCCGCACGCTGGGTGGGTTTGAGCACGAGGGCGTCCTGCCACTCCACAGGCTCGTCGACCTCGACGACCTCGCGGTAGGCCGAGGAGAACTGTGAGTAGTTCACGTTGGTGTCGAAGGTCGCCTCGGCGAGGTCGGCCTTGTCCTGCAGCACCGAGAGCGCACCGGCGGCGTCGATGACTATCTCACTCAGATATTCGACGGGTTCACCCTGTCGCTTGCCCGTCAGCCCCGTCACACGCCCGTCGCTCTGCTCGACATCGTTGACGACGGTATCGTAGTGGATGTCGGTGCCGGCCTGCTCGGCACCCTCGATGACGAGCTTGCCGTATTCGAGCCGGTCGATGACGGCGAGTTCGCCTGGTACTGGGATGTCGAGGACGGCGTCTTCTTGGGGGATTTCGAACCGCCCGTGATCGACATCGGTGTTGGTGAACGAGGGTTCGATATGGGATTTCGGAATCGCCTCGGGGAAGGCGTCGGCCCCCTTGAGCGCGTCGCCGCAGGCGATGTGGCCCGCCTCGTCGGCCGTTTTGCGCTCGACGATGACCACCTCGTAGCCCGCTCGCCCGAGCGTCGCGGCGGCGTAGCAGCCGGCGGTCCCCGCGCCGACGATGGTGACGTCGGGTTCGTGTGTTTGCATTGGGGGATGGTCGAGTGGTGGGTGGAAAACTCTTCCCAACGCGCCGCGGCGGCTCGCGGGGTTGGTAAAGGGTTTTGTCGGAGCCGGCTGGAGTGGCAGTATGACCGATTACACCGTGGAGTTCGTTTCGACCGGCGAGACCATCACCGTCTCGGACAAGGAGACCATCCTCTCGCGCTGTCTGGAGGAGGGTATCGCACAGGAGTACTCCTGCCGGGTCGGGATGTGCCTGGCCTGCTCGGCCGAAATCATCGAGGGCGAGGTCACACAGCCGGCCGCCCGTGGGCTCTCCGAACGCGAAGCTGAGGCGTACGCGCTGACCTGTATGGCGCGGCCGCTCTCGGACCTGAAGATCGACCGCGGGAAGTACCCGCCGAGCATCGAGGCTGACAGTAATCAGTCAGTGCCGGCGGACGACTGAACGCAGGGCGGTTCGACGGCGATGACGAACGAAACCGGGAGCGGAACGAGCGCGACCAGACGCCCGAACAGGCCGACGAAAAGGACGCCAAGGAGGAGATAGACGAGCGCGACGAGCGCGTTGTGGCGCGGGGCGTGTTCGTGGATACCGGGGATGAGCGTAACTGGGTGGCGCTTCGTGGCCGATTCAGCGTTCCGGTCGGCATCGTCGGGGCGGGTGCGGTTCATGTTATCGGAGTTCCACCGGACATCGACCGGCAGTGCCGCGCGCAAGCGGTGCATCAGCGGCGTTCCGGTGCGTCCGGTGGCGTGTCGGCCGCCCCGAGGTGCATCCGCCGGTCGTAGTAGGTGTGAACGAGCGCCGAGAGAAAGACGATACCGGCGACGAGCGCGGCCCACGTCAGTTCGGGCACCAGCTCGAAGGAAGTGAGCCAGACGCCCGTGACGCCCGCCAGCGCCATTGCCGACAGGCCGAGGTAGTACCGACTCCACGGGATGTCGTCCTCGCCGACGACGTCGAGGTAGACGTCGAGACTTTCGGCCGCGGCGGTGAGCGAGACGGTGCCGCGTGCGTCGTCGAATGCGACGATTCCCGTCGAATCCATCTTCGGCAGGTGGAACTGCTGGAGGGCGGTGTAGACGCGCTTGCGCTCGGCCGCACTGAGGTCGGCCCGCGAGACGCCGTTTTCCCACGCCGCGACCTGTTCGGCGAGGTCGCCGATGCTCGCCGCTTGCTCACCCTGTTTGAGCGAATGGAGGACATACCGGCGGCGGTGGTTGCTGAGAACGTCGAACACGTCGTCCTTCGATACCTCTTGGGAAGACTGTTCGATAGCAACCGGCCCAGTCTCCGGGCGGGCGGGGGATTGAAGGCTCATAGCGGTGAATGAACCGATTGGCATGTCAGCGTACTCGCCGCACGCCCTTCACGTGGCGAACTCGTTGCGCGCTGCGTCGGCCGTGCACCCCTCGCACGCCGTGCGCCGCCCGTTCTCCACGAGCGCGTCGCTGAGCGGTACGTAACCATGAGAGCTGACGGCGGGCCGGATGCTAGCTCCGGCTTCAGACGAGCCGTTCGGCGTCGCGTTCGTATCGTTCGTAGACGGCGGTTCCCCACTCCCGCAGCGCCGCCGAATCGCTTTCGAGCAGTGCGCGTGGCAACCCGTCGTCGTCCTCCAGGCCGACCTGGACGCTATCATCGAACAGGACGACGGAGTACGGTATCGGCTCGTCGGCGACGGACAGTTCGAACCGTCCGGTGTCGACCAGCGTCTCGTAGCAGTCCGCGTAGCTCGGGTTCGAGCGGAACGTCTCCGCGACGTCCGGCTCGACGACTGCCTCGAAGGTCGCCCCCTCTTCGACGCGTTCGGCGAGCGTCCGCATGGGGCTGAGACCGGTCACGGCCAGCAGCGCACGACCCTCCTCGATGGTCCTGAGTGACTCCTCGTGGCGATTGACGGGTGCGTAGGGGTCGCCCTCCCCGGCGAGTGTCACCTCCACATCGGCAAGCGATGCGATATCGGGGTCGAACCCCTCGTCGGGAAGCCACTGGACAATCGATTCCAGTTTCGTGGCGACTTCGACGGTCTCGACGAGGTCACCGAACGATGCGGCGACCGCCTTGCCGGTGTGAGTGGCCACGTAGCCGCCGTTCGTCCGTCGAATCAGCTCCCGGTCTTCGAGCGCGGTGATGTTGCGCCCGACCGTCGTCCGCGAGACGTCGAACCGGTCCCTGAGGTTCGCCCGCGAGAGACAGCCATCCGATGCGAGTGCGGCGAGTATCTCGGCGCGACACGCAGACCGGGCAACGAACTCGATGGTTTCGATTGCCGCGGCGGTATCACTCATGCTGGTTCGATGACCGCAGCATAGCTGAATAAAGATACTATCTAACTGACTAGAGTCGGCGCGAGTGCCGCGTGCGAGACGTCCGGCTGTCAGGCGGTGTTTGAAACCGTTCAGGCAGTCATTACCGCCGCTTCAGGTCGCGTTTGAACCGCTCAAACGACGCCTTCGATGCTTTCAGGCGGCGTGATACAATGGGGACGGGGGTCCAGCCGTCAGGTAGCGCGTTCGACCCGCGGCGGTCGTGGGACGCGCAACCGCCGGGCCGCCCGGCGGCGGTCCCCGATGACGGAGACCGACAAAGGAGACCCAAGACAATGGCAGACGACAAATCACCGCTGACCCGACGACGGGTACTCGGCGGCATGGCAACGATTGGAGCTGCGGGTGCTGTGGGCGCGGGCACGTGGTCGCGATTCACGGACGAAGAGAACAAACAGGTCACGGTGAGCGCCGGGACTCTCGACCTTCAGGTCGAGCACAACGGTCAATGGTACAACGGCGACACCGTCAAGGTGGAAGGCGGTCCGCTCAAAAACGGCGGGAAGTTCAAGGACTGCGAGACACTCAAGAACACCGGCAACGTCACGGGAAACAACCTGCGTATTAGGCTTCCAGAAGACGGTCTGGTGGACTACGAGAACGGTCTCGAAGAACCCGAAGAGGGTATCGATACTACCGGTGGCGATCCAGGTGCCGGTAGGGGCGAACTCAGCCAGTACCTGAGCATCAAGGGAAGTCTCAGTTGTACCAGCGATCCCTGTACGCCTAGTTCGGATGGGGCGAAAGTGGGGTACGTACCCCTCGAAGATGCTCTCGGACATGATATCGAGGTCCCGGTGAACATGGGCGAAAACGACACCTGTGAGCTGTGCTTCACCGTCAAGCTCAGCGAGGAGGGCGAGAACGCCAACGCTAACGATGCGATGGGTGACTCCACCCAGTTCGACATCGACCTCACCCTCGAACAGAACCCAAGCAGCGGCAGCTAGATCGGTTTTCGGGACCGATTTCGACCCGTCAAAACCGAACCCGAACCGCTCGGGTTTTTGAATGAAGCGAAAAATGATATACGAAACGAAATTCGGAGGGAAACGGTCGTGAGGGACATCCCATATAGACGTATCGCGCTCGCGGTCGGTGTCATCGTGGTACTCGCAGTCGTGATTCCTGTGGCTGCTTTCACCGTTCCGCAAGTCGTCGGTGCAGACAACAGCTACGTGGTCATGTCATCGAGTATGGAGCCGACCTTCGACGCCGGTGCGGTGGTTTTCGTGAAGACGGTTCCGCCGGAATCAATCGAGAAGGGGGACGTCATCACGTACCGCGAGGGTGAGAAGGAGGTAATCAGGGACGGAAAGGTAAATCGCATCACCCACCGGGTGATCGGGGTGAGCGAATCGAAGGGTGCGCCCGTGTTCACGACGAAGGGCGATGCGAACGACGCACCGGACCCGCAACCGGTCCCGGCGTCGGCGCTCATCGGCACGGTGCTGTTCTCGATTCCGTATCTGGGCCATCTGATCGCGTTCATGACCACCGACCTCGGCTACGCGGCGTTCATCGGCGTTCCGCTCGGCTTGCTCATCCTCAGTGAGGTATGGGATCTCGCACGCGCGTTCCGTCGTGGCCGAGCTACAGCAACCGAAGCCGATACCACAACAAAGGAGGAGACCGATGACTGAGAGACGACGGCTGTTACCGGTCGTTGCAGTGGTCGCTATCCTCCTCATCGCCGGCTTCGGTGGCGGGTTCACGCTGGCGAGGATGAGCGATACGGAGACGAAACAGGTCTCGGTTGCGGCGGGAACGTGGACGACGACACCGGAGACGCCGATGCCGCCGGAGCACGCGATCAGCTTCGCCGCGTTCTGTGTCGCGGACGGTACCGACGCTCCGGCGTCCGCGGTGACAATAACGAACGTCGTGCGCGACGATGAGGGTGAACCGTTCGGTATCACCTACGAGTCCACCGTCGAACTCAGTACGGTCGTCCTCAAGGGGAGTCAGACAGTCGAGAACTTCCCGGGTGGAACGGGCGACACGGTCTACTTCGGCAGCGGTACGTCCGGGACCGCCGACCAGACGCCATCAGAGCCCTGTCCGAACGGCGAAACGGTGGTCGTCAAGTTCGAGTACAACGAGGATAGCGGCGAGTTCGTTCCCGAAATCGAAGACGAGAGCTCGGGTTCAGACGAGGACATCGGAGCGCAATCGCTCGAAGCCACGGCTAACGAGACCGTCGGCGCAAACGAGGCGAACACGACCTCGCCGACGGCATCTATCGAAACCACGGCCGGAGCCGCGACGACCGAGACGCCGACGGCAACGCCGGCTCCGATATCGACTGACACGGAGACGGCAACACCAACTGAAGGTTCGGCGACCGAGACATCCGTTCCAATGAACGAGACAATCAGTAACGAGTCGACAGGGACTGATGGCGATGGGTGAGTCCGTGACCACGAAAGCCATCTCAGTCTCGTCCGCCGTGCTGGCTCGATTCCGACAGCCAGCCTACACCGGTGAGAACCGGTGTGTTCCGTGTACGGTCGTCAATCTCGTCATCGCCGTAGCGGCGAGCGGGCTGGTCGCGGTACTCTCCCTTCCGGTCGGCGGCCTGGTGTTCGTCGTCTCGGTCGGAACGATCTACCTACGGGGCTATCTCGTTCCGGGAACGCCACGTCTCACGAAGCGGTATTTCCCCGACTGGCTGCTCCAGCACTTCGACGAGGGGAGCGTCACGGCCGGCACCCCGGTCGAGGAAGGTCCCGAAATCGACCCCGAATCCGTGCTAGTCCGTGCGGGTGCACTCGTGGAGTGTCGAGACCGCAACGACCTCTGTCTGGACGAGGCGTTTCGGGCGGCGCTGTACGAGCACATCGTCACGGAGCGGGAAGCGGTCGAGCAACCCTCTCGTTCGCGGGTCGCTGGGATGCTCGCCATCGACACCGGTCGGTTCTCGTTCGAGGAGCGTGGCGAGGGGTTCGTCGCACGCGCCGACGGCCGACCCGTCGGACAGTGGCCTTCGCGCGCCGCGTTGTTCGCCGATTCCGCCGCCGCGACGCTACTCGCCGACCGGGATACCGAATGGGAACAGCGTTCACCCATCGAACGCAGCCAGCTGTTGGCGGGTCTCCGACTGTTTCTCGATGCCTGCCCAACGTGCGCGGGACCGCTCGCGCTCGGCGAGGAGACCGTCGAATCGTGCTGTCGTTCCATCGAGGTCGTCGCGGTCACGTGTAAAAAATGTGATTCGAAGCTCTTCGAGATCGACCATGCGGCAGCGGAGGTCTGACGGATGGGCAGGCCTCCTTATCGGGGGTAGAATGGCGACCGCCGAACCAATGCCGACGGCAACAGAGACGACCGAATCGGTCGCACCCGCAAGCGTGACCACGAGCGATGTGATTCCACTCTTGGCAGACGAGGCAACAACCGACCGATAGTGACGACTTGAACGACCGGGTATAGCCGCAGACGACTTTAGGCCGCTGGGCGAAGACGACGAACCATGCCCGAGTCAGCGCCGTGGTTCGACGAATACGAACAGTTCGGCATCCCCGAAACCCTCGAACCGTACCCCGACGAGCCGGCCCATTCGGTCCTCTATGAAAGCGCTGACGCCCACCCCGAGCAGGGGCTGGTCCAGCTCGGCGAGAAAGTCACCTATCCGGCCCTCGCTACCCAAGTCGACAGGCTGGCGAGCGCGCTCACAGAGCGCGGCGTCGGCAAGGGCGACCGGGTGGCGACCATCCTCCCGACCTCCATCCAGTTCGTGCTCGCCGATTACGCCATCTCGCGGACCGGCGGCGTCCACATTCCGAACGACTTCCTCGATGCCGACGACGATCTGCGCTATCGCCTCGAACAGGGTGCTCCCGAGGTGCTCATCGGACAGGACGACCACCGCGACCTGCTGCGCTCGCTGCGCGACGACCTCGACATCGAACACCTGATCCTCACCGACATCGAGGATTACTCCGAGGACCCGCCGAGCGAACACGACGACGTCGCCGACGCCGAGTGGCTGCCCGACGTGCTCGAACGTGCCGACGACGACCCTCCCGACATCGACTTCGACCCCGCCGAGGACGTTCACACGCTGCTCTTTACCGGTGGAACGACCGGCCAGCCGAAGGGATGCCTGCTCACCCATCGCAACGTCACCGCGAACGCGCTCCAAGGAACGGCGAACATGAGCCGGATGGCCCAACTGATGCGGGGCGGTGAGACCGCACTGATGGCGCTGCCGCTCTATCACGCCTATGGGTATTCGGTGATGCACTCGCTCATCGAGCTCGGGCTGGACGTGCTGACCGTCCCGGACGCGCGCGATACGGGGATGATGCGCGACCTCATCACCGAGTACGACCCGGTCATCATGATGGGTGTGCCAACCCAGTTCATGGAGATCGTCGACGAGGAACTCGGCCAGGATATCATCGGCATCTCGGGGTCGGCACCGCTCGCAAGCGAGACCAAAGACGCCTTCGAGGAGAAAAGTACGGGCGTCTCGCAGGGGTACGGTCTCTCTGAGATGTCGCCCATCACGCATTTCAACACGCGTGGCTTGCTCGATATGATGACCGGCGGTAGCACCGACGACGGCGGGTTCGACCAGCCCACGATTGGCGTGCCGGTGCCCGACACGGAGGTCAAACTCGTCGACGTCGATTCCGGCGAACCGATTCCGCTCGATGAGGCCATCGAAGAGGAGCGCGAGGGCGAGATGTACCTCAACGGACCGCAGCGCATGCAGGGCTATCTCGACGCTGACAAACAGCCCTTCGACGACAAGGGGTTCGTGAGCACTGGCGACATCGCCAAGATCGACGAGAGCGGCCGGTTCTACGTCGTCGACCGGGTGAAGAACATGATCAACGTCTCCGGGCTGAAGGTCTACTCCGAGGAGGTAGACGAGGAACTGTTCGGCCATCCGGGCATCAAACGCCCGGCGACGGTCGGGGTTCCCGACCCCGAGCGACCGGGCAGCGAGCGCGTGAAGGTCTACGTCGAGCCGGACCCCGACTACGACGGCGAACTCACCGAGGAGGAGGTCGTCGAGTATCTGGACGGTCGTGTCGCAAAGCACGCCGTACCCTCCGAAGTCGAGGTCGTCGAGAGCATTCCGCTCACCGACATCGGCAAGACCGACAAGAAGACACTGCGCGAGCGTGACGAACCCGAGGCCGAGGCGGCCGAATAGCGCCTCACCGCCTTCGAATTCATTGTAAACTCACCCGCCGCATCGAGATCATCACCGACGGCGATGCCGAGATACCCGACGTGGAGACGCTCGTCGAGATCGACGACGCGCCGGACACCGCACCGGCCGACGACTGACTGCCCCTCATTCAGTCTCCGGCAGCACAACGCATTTGACCGAACGTCCCCTATGAGCGGTATGACGTTCCAACCTGAAAACGGGCTGAGCCAAGAAGATGTCACCGAACGCGTCGATGCAGCCATCGACGAGAACGAGGTGGTGTTGTTCATGAAGGGCAACGAACTGATGCCCCAGTGTGGCTACTCCGACCGCGCGCTCGGACTGATTTCCCAGTATCGCGACGACTTCACAACGGTGGACGTGCTCGAATCCATCGACGAGTATCGGACGGCGCTCGAAGCCCACAGCGGCTGGACGACGACGCCACAGACCTACGTCGACGGCGAGTTCATCGGCGGCAGCGACGTGCTCGCCGAACTCGATGAACAGGGTGACCTCGAACCGGCGTTGGCCGGCGAGTGATGGCGATGAATGAAGGACAGGGAATATACGTACGGGGTGCCTATGAACCGACGAACGGGCAGCGTCGGCAGCACGCCCGACTGCCGGTGATACAATGAACGACTGTGTATTCAAACTCCACTCGACGCTCGAACTGCCCCTCGAAGACCTGCACGAGTTCCTCGACGACCCGACCCTCCCCGAGGAACTCCAGTCGGTCGACCTCACCCGTCGGAACAACACGCTCATCGTCAGCGCCATCGCCGACGACGACTCCCTTAGTAAATATACGCCGACGGCACAGTTGAAGGCCAGCGTGACCGAAAACCGGGTCTACGAGGAACCACCCGAAGAGCAGAAACCACCCGCCGGCGGCCCGCGCTGGGGCGGTCCCGGCGAGGAGGACGAGATGCCACCCTCCGAACTCGTCGAGTACGCCTGTTTCAAGGGCGACCGCGAGACCGTCCTCCAGAACACCGCCGTCCAGTACGCGATGTTCGAGGTTCTCCGAGACATCGCCCGCATCGCCGAGAAGGGTACTCTGACGGCGATCACCGCCCGCGAGGGCGAGCTCAGCGCCACCCGTATCGTCGACGGCGAGGACCGCCCCGCCTCCCTCGAAGTCGTCGAGGACCCCTCGGAGGGCCCGGCCGCGAGCAAGGGCGTCGACTGGCGCAACAACGAGTTCATCTCGTAGCTCTCCGCCGAACCACCGATAGCCGACGGTTCGATACTTCCGATCCTTCCGTCACCTCGCGTGTGGCATTTGCTGGCAACGAACCTTTCGCCCTTGCACACGGACCCTCCGACATGGCCCTCGGAAATCCTGATTGATTACACGAACACCGGCAGCGTTTTTCATACCGAGACCTAATTCGCCCCTGAACCGCAACCCCACCGTTCGGCCCGCTGGCCCCACACGGGGGACCCAATTTTGAGGAAGGTTTATATAGTAGTAGTCCTAACCCAGAGTTAGGATGACACCAGAACTCCAGCAGTTCGACGAGCGAGACGCCGACGCGCTGAGCCGCTACGAGTACGCGGATAGCGTGGTCTATGCGGCCGACATCGGCCTCGACGCGGGCGAGGCGGCGGTCGACGTCGTTGATGGAACTGTGATGGTCGTGCGCGGCGACGAGCAGGCCGACTTCGAGATTCCCGAATCCGGAACGGCCGAAGCGACTATCAAGAACGGCGTTCTCACCGTCGAGGTAGCGTAATGGAACTCACCGTCAAACCGCTCAAACAGAAGGACGCCGGGCGCGGACTGGCGGCGGTCGACCGCGCGGCGATGGACGAACTCGACCTCGAAAACGGCGATTACATCCTCATCGAGGCCGGCGAGGGCCGCGCCATCGCGCGCGTCTGGCCGGGTTATCCCGACGACCAGGGACAGGGCGTGATCCGCATCGACGGCCAACTGCGTAGCGAAGCCCAAGTGGGCATCGATGACCGCGTGAGCGTCGAGAAAGCGGATGTGAAGCCAGCTCAATCAGTTACTGTGGCGTTGCCACAGAACCTCCGCATTCGGGGCAACATCGGTCCGTACGTTCAGGACAAGCTCTCGGGACAGGCCATCACGCAGGGCCAGACCATCCCGTTCTCGCTCGGGTTCGGGCCATTTTCGGGCGGGTCGGGTCAACGCATTCCCCTCCGAGTCGCCGAGACCGACCCCGACGGCACGGTCATCGTCGCCGAGAACACCGACATCGAGATCAGCGAGAAGCCAGCCGAGGAAATCGTTGCCGACGCCGGCGGTGGCGGCGACGGCGCAACCACCCCGTCGGTGACCTACGAGGACATCGGCGGACTCGACCGCGAACTCGAACAGGTCCGGGAGATGATAGAGCTGCCGATGCGCCACCCCGAACTGTTCCAGCAGTTGGGCATCGACCCGCCCAAGGGGGTCCTCTTGCATGGGCCGCCCGGCACCGGTAAGACCCTCATCGCCAAAGCCGTGGCGAACGAGATCGACGCCCACTTCGAGACGATTTCCGGGCCGGAAATCATGTCGAAGTACTACGGCGAGAGCGAGGAACAGCTCCGGGAGATGTTCGACGAGGCCGAGGAGAACGAGCCGGCCATCGTCTTCATCGACGAAATCGACTCGATTGCACCGAAACGCGACGAGACGTCCGGCGACGTCGAGCGCCGCGTCGTGGCCCAGCTCCTCAGCCTGATGGATGGTCTCGAAGAGCGCGGGCAGGTCACCGTGATTGCGGCCACCAACCGCGTGGACGCCATCGACCCCGCGCTCCGGCGCGGCGGCCGGTTCGACCGCGAGATCGAGATCGGCGTGCCCGACAAGGAGGGTCGCAAGGAGATCCTGCAGGTCCACACGCGCGGAATGCCGCTCGCGGAGGACATCGACCTCGACACCTATGCCGAGAACACGCATGGATTCGTCGGGTCGGACCTCGAATCCCTTGCCAAGGAGTCGGCGATGAACGCCCTCCGCAGGATTCGCCCGGAACTCGACCTCGACGAGGAGGAGATCGACGCCGAGGTGCTCGAATCGATGCAGGTCACCCGCGACGACGTGAAGAGCGCGCTCAAGGGTATCGAGCCGAGCGCGCTCCGGGAGGTCTTCGTCGAGGTGCCCGACGTGACGTGGGACAGCGTCGGCGGACTCGACGACACCAAGGAACGCCTCCGCGAGACCGTCCAGTGGCCGCTCGACTACCCCGACGTGTTCGAGGCGATGGACATGAACGCCGCCAAGGGCGTGATGATGTACGGCCCGCCCGGCACCGGCAAGACGCTGCTCGCCAAAGCCATCGCCAACGAGGCCGAGTCGAACTTCATCTCCATCAAGGGTCCCGAACTGCTCAACAAGTTCGTCGGCGAGTCGGAGAAGGGCGTCAGGGAAGTGTTCTCCAAGGCACGCGAGAACGCTCCCACGGTCATCTTCTTCGACGAAATCGACGCCATCGCGGGCGAGCGCGGCCGCAACATGGGCGACTCGGGCGTGGGCGAGCGCGTCGTCTCCCAGCTGCTGACCGAACTCGATGGTCTCGAAGAGCTGGAGGACGTCGTGGTCATCGCCACCTCCAACAGACCCGATCTCATCGACAGCGCGCTGCTCCGCCCGGGCCGGCTCGACAGGCATGTGCACGTCCCGGTGCCCGACGAGGACGCTCGGAAAGCCATCTTCGCAGTCCACACGCGCGACAAACCGCTCGCCGACGGCGTGGACCTCGCGGACCTCGCCCGGCGGACGGAGGGCTACGTCGGCGCGGACATCGAGGCGGTCACGCGCGAGGCCGCGATGGCCGCGACGCGGGAGTTCATCTCGATGACCGACCCCGAGGACATGGACGGCAGCGTCGGCAACGTCCGCATCGACGACGACCACTTCGAGCAGGCACTCGGGGAAGTCACCCCGAGCGTCACCGCCGAGACCAGAGAACGCTACGACGAAATCGAAGAGCGCTTCGACAGCGGCGAACCCGCCACCGAGGAACGCGAGGTCGGCCGCACCTTCCAATAGTACCTTTTTACTGCGGGGGGATGCGCTCCCTCGTGCCGCTCGGTCGCGCACCCCCGCTTGCAAAAAGCTACGCTAAAAACTTCCGCTCGCAAAACCGCGCGAGCGGTGTTCTCGTGAACGACCGCAGAGAGTGAGCGAGAGCCAGAGAGACGCGAAGCGTCTCTCGTGAACCGCACTCGCTACGCTCGTGCGGACACTTTGTTCTCCGCAAACCGTACCGCACAGCACCGCCGAAGCCCTCGGCGCGCTCCCTTCGGTCGCGGTGTTCGCTACGCTCACACCACGCGCCTCGCCCTTCATCCACCAGGATCGCACCGCCGGCCGCCACCGCCGGGCGGTCGGAGCCGCCGAAATCCACGTCCGTGTTCGTCGTTCGAGCATCGAACCAGAACCCATTACCTCGGCCGCATCCTATCGGTTCCAATGGTTGCCAGCCCGCTCGCAGACCTTGGGATGGGTGTTTCCGGTCAGCTATCGGGACTCGCCACGGGCGGCTACGGGCTGGCGGTGTTCTTTCTGATTGGCTTGTTCGGCGGCGCACACTGTATCGGGATGTGCGGACCACTCGTTGCGACCTACGCCGAGCGCATGGAGTCGGACGACCGCTGGTCGGGCGCGCTCACCCTCTACGAAGTGCGCCAGCACGCCCTCTTCAACCTCGGGCGCACGGTCAGTTACGCACTCATCGGCGGAATTTTCGGTCTCGCCGGCGCGGCGTTGTACGGCACTGTCGAACTCGCGGGCGTGCTCGGTCCGATGCAGGGCGCGGTCGGCGTCCTCATGGGCGGAGCCATTGTCGTGATGGGCGCGACGCGGCTCGCGGGCTATCGACAGGGCGCGGTCGAGGGCATCGTCGCCGGCACCGGTCTCGGGTCACTGTTCGCGCGCAGTTATACGGCCATCTCAACGCGCATCGACCGCTGGGTCAACGGCGTCGGTATCATGGGTTTGGGCGCGCTCCACGGCCTGCTCCCGTGCATGCTGCTCTATCCCGCCTTCCTCTACGCCTTCGCACAGGGGTCGCCCCTGCATGGATTCCTCGCACTCGGCGCGCTCGGTCTCGGTACGATTCCCAGTGTGTTCCTCTACGGGACGGTCATCCAGTCGGTGAGCGCGCGCCAGCGACAGGTCGTCCACTACGGGCTTGGCGTACTGTTCATCGGTCTCGGTTACGTACTGCTGGCGATGGGTTTCATGCGCTTTGGCATCGCACTCCCGCTGCCGGACATTCCCTACTACCAGCCCCTCACCGGACCGGGTGGGAGCGCCTGAATGGCAGCGTGCACGCTCTGTGAACTCCCCGTCGAGGAGCCAGTCACCGACCCGGATGTCGACGGCGACTTTTGCTGTCGTGGCTGTCTCGAAGTCGCCCGCCTCGTCGGAGATAACGAGGAGACCGAGCTCTCGATTACGGCCATCCGTGAGCGCGCCACCGACGAGGACCCCGAACTCTCGGTTCTCGACGGCGCGGAGACGGCGTATCTCTCGGTGGACGGGATGCACTGCCAGACCTGCGAGGGGTTCATCGAACTGCTCGCCGAGGAGGTCGGGGGTGTTCACGAGGCGCGCGCGAGCTACGCGACCGAGATGCTGCGGGTCGTCTACGACCCCGACGAGACCGACCGCGACGCGCTCGCCGAAGCCGTCAGCCGGCTCGGCTATCGTGCGAGCGGTCCCGACGAGGAGGACGACTCGCTGCGTTCGCGCGTCGAGTTCGGGAAATACCGTGCGATTCTCGCCGCAGTGGTGATGATGCCGGTGTTGATTCCCTACGTGCTGTTCATCTATCCCGTCTATCTCGGCATCTATCCCGAGAGCTTCCTCTACGGGACGACCATCGAGGCGATGGTGTTCGGCCCGCTCGCGGTCTGGAGCACGCTGATTCTCATCGGGCTTGGCTACCCCATCTTCCGGGGGGCCTACGTGAGCCTGCGCGTCGGCCGACCGAACATGGACGTGCTCATCGCCATCGCCGTGCTCGCAGCCTATGGCTACTCGATGGCGACGTTTCTGACTGGCGGGCGCGACCCCTACTTCGACGTCGCGGTGATGGTCCTCGGCATCGTCACCATCGGCAATCACGTCGAGTCACGGGTCAAGCGCGCCGCACTCGGCAACCGGGCCGCCCTCACCGACTCGCGGACGAGCGAGGCGCGCCGGATGGTCGGCGACAGTACCGAGACAATCGATATCGACGCCTGCGAACCGGGCGACCGGCTGCTCGTCAAGCCCGGCGAGCGGATTCCTGTGGATGGGGCCATCGCCGAAGGGACCGCCGCCATCGACGAGGCGCTCGTCACCGGCGAATCCGTCCCCCAGCGCAAGGCCGCCGGCGACGAGGTACTGGGTGGGTCGGTGCTCACCGACAGCGCACTCGTCGTCGAGGTGGGGCCCGATGCGACCAGCACCATCGACCGGCTCGTCGAACTGCTCTGGAGCGTCAAGAGTTCGGACTCCGGTGTTCAGCGCCTCGTCAATCGCTTCGCGGTCGTGTTCGTCCCGCTCGTGGTCTCGCTCGCCGTGCTCACAACGGTGGGCTGGCTCGCGCTCGGCAACGCGCCGAGTGAGGCCCTGCTGGCCGGCGTTTCAGTGCTCGTCATCTCCTGTCCGTGCTCGCTCGGCATCGCCACGCCGCTCGCGCTCGCGGCGGCCACCCGCGACGCCGCCGACAACCGGATGCTCGTGCTCAACGAGACCGTGCTCGAACGAATCGACGACTCGGACATCGTCGTCTTCGATAAAACCGGGACGCTCACCACAGGAAAAATGGAATTCGCCGACGTCGTCGGCGAAAACGAGGACGAAGTGCTTGCGATGGCCGCCGCCGTCGAGCGCCGGTCGAGCCATCCCATCGCCGCCGCCATCGACGCGGCCGCACCGCCGACCACCCGCTCGGTTGCGGAGTTCGAACGCGCCGACCGCACCGTCTCGGCGCTCGTCGAGGACACCCGCGTGGTCGTCGGCCATCCCGACTCGTTCGGTGAGGAGTGGATGACCCCCGAGGGAATCGAGCAAGCAGTCACGGAAGCCTACGAATCCGGAACGCACCCGACGGCGGTCGCGTGGGACGGCGAAGTGCAGGGACTGGTGACGGTCCGCGATACGCCCCGCGAGGGCTGGGCAGATGTCGTCTCGGAACTCGCAACGGTCGAGCGCGAAATCGTCGTGTTGACCGGCGACGACGAGCGGATGACGGGCACGTTCGCGGACCATCCCGACGTCGACCAGGTCTTTTCGGGCGTGCGCCCCGAGTCGAAGGGCGCAATCGTCCGCGGCCTGTGCGAGCGCGGAACGACGACGATGGTCGGCGACGGGACGAACGACGCGCCGGCGCTTGCGAGCGCGGATTTGGGGGTTGCTGTCGCAAGCGGCACCGAAATCGCCATCGAGGCCGCTGACGCCGTCGTGATGGACGACCGCCTCGACGCCGTACCCGAACTGTTCGCGTTGGCGGGCGCGACGCGCGGGCGCATCAAACAGAATCTCGTCTGGGCGGGTGCGTACAACGCCGTTGCGATTCCGCTCGCCGTCACAGGGATTATCACGCCGCTGCTGGCTGCGCTCATGATGGCCGTCAGCAGCCTCATCGTGGTCTACAACTCCAAACGTCGGTTGATAGACGATGCCGAACGGTCGATGCCATCCGACGGCCGTCCGCAGGTACCGGCCCAGCCACAGTCGAACTGAATCTCGCGGGCTACGGCCTTCGCTCGGCGATTTCACGAATCGAATCGGTGAGGATATCGACGCCGATGGCGATGGACTCCTCGTCGACGTCGAAGGTTGCAGTGTGATGGCCGCCGGGATGGTCGGTACCGACACAGACGTAGGCCGCGTGACCGCCGTCTTCCTGGACTTTTCGCATGAGGTAGGTCGCGTCCTCGCTGCCGCCGAGGTCGTCGCGCTCGGTCGGCGTTTCGACCACGTCCATCCCGGCGATGATGTCGTGAACGATGGCCACGAGTGCTTCGTCGCTCGTCGCGCTCGGCGCACCACCGACCGTCGAGGTCTCGACCGAACAGCCGTGCATTCCGGCGGCGTTTTCGAGGACGCGCTCGGCACGCTCACGAGTGTACTCCATCAGCCCCGTGCTCCGACCGCGGACTTCACCCTCGATGAACGCCTCCTCGGGGATGATGTTGGTCGCGGTGCCGCCGCCGACCATCCCGGCGTTCACGCGAGTCGGGCCGTCGTCGTGGCGCGGGATAGCATAGAGGTTTTGCACCGCGGTCGCCATCGCCTGCACGGCGTTGTCGCCCTCGTTTGGCTTGCCGCCGGCGTGGGCCGACATGCCTGTGAACTCCGCACGGAAGTGATGGACCGCGAGGAACCCGTCGATGCCAGCGACCACCTCGCCGGTGGGATGGTCGAGACCCACATGCACGGCGAGCAGGTAGTCCACGTCGTCGAGATGGCCGCTTTCGGCCATCGGCTTCCCGCCGGCGACCATCTCCTCGCCCGGCTGGAAGAGCACCTTCAGAGTCCCCCGGAAATCGCTCTCTTTGATGTCGTCAGAACTCTTCGAGTTCTGACTGCCTGCTGAGCTTTGCTCGGCAATGGCTTCGAGCACCCCGATGCCGATGGCCGCGTGGGCGTCGTGCCCGCAGGCGTGCATCGCCCCCGTCTCGGAGCGAAAGCCCTCCCTGACCGGTGTGTGCTCTTCGGAGTCGGATTCCTCGCGGAGCAGGCCGTCGATATCGACTCGAAGAGCGACCGTGGGTCCCGCGCCGCGTTCGAGCACCGCCACCACGCCGGTGTACCCACCCGAAAGCCGGTCGAGAACGTCCTCCCGTGCGCCGGCCTCGCGGGCGCGGTCGCGCCAGTCTTCGAGTTCGGCGTCGTCGGGCACGGCCGTGCGCTCGTCGTCAGCAAGGGCGTCGGGACCGACGTATAACTCGTCGACGCCGATGCGCTCGCATTCGGCGACGATGCGGCTCGTGGTGTAGAACTCCCGCCATGCGGGTTCGGGATGGCGGTGGAGGTCGCGGCGCAACTGGACGAGTTCGTCGTGGCGCGTCTCCTGCATACACCGACTGCAAGCCGCCGAAGCTTAAATCCGAACGACTCAGCGCACCTGTTCGATTTCGACCTCGACGTGGACGCCGGCGGGGAACTCGCCGCCGGCGACGCTGCGGGCGAACTCGTCGTGGCCGACGATTTCGATGGTTCGTGAATAGACGGTGTAGGTCCAGTCGGAAAACCGGCCGCCGGTCGTCGAGAGTCGTTTCGACTGGGGCGCGCGCTGCTGGCGGGGCTGGCCCGCGTGCGGGCCGCCGAACTCGACGCCCTTGCGCGCAGCGGTCTCTTTGACGTCCTCGACCACCCGGTCGAGCGCGCCCCGGTCGCCGCTCGTGAGGTCGAGTTTCGTGACGAAAGGCATGTTCGGTGGTCGTTCGGATACCTCAAAACACGCTCGGTTGGTCCCGCACAGCGGGCGAAACAACAACCAGTTAAAGGCTGCCCGAATAGTCAGGCCAATGGCAGTCGAAGCGACGAGCGCGGGGGCTATCCTCTTTCGTGACACGAGGGGCCGCCGCGAGTACCTCCTGCTCAAGAGCCGCCCCGGGGACTGGGAGTTCCCCAAAGGCGGCGTCGAGGGCGAGGAAGAACTCCAGCAGACGGCGATTCGAGAAGTAACGGAGGAAGCGGGCATCAGCGACTTCAGACTCCTAGATGGGTTCCGCCGCGAGTACGACTACGTGTTTCAGGCCGGCGGCGAGACCATTCACAAAACTGTCCACCTGTTCATCGCCGAGTCCGAGGAAGCGAGCGCCGAGCTCTCGCACGAACACCGCGACCACCAGTGGCGCGACTACCAACAGGCGCTCAACACCATCACGCAGGACGGCCCACGCGACATCTTCCGGGAGGCCCACGACTTCCTCGACGATGGAGGCTACTGACCAGTCGGCTCCCGAACCATCGTGAGCGCCGACAGCGAGTTCGTCTTCGAACTCGGGGTGTGCGGCTGGACCGAGCGCAACTGGCCGCCCGGTGGCACACTCGACGCCGACACGGCGGCCATCGTCGCGCGCCAACTCGGCACCAAACACCGCCGCTGGGACACGGTGATAATCGAGGCCAGTCGGAAAAAGCTCGCCCGCAGAGCGCGCTTCGGTCCACGCGCGCTCGACGGCGACCTGCTACATGTGGTCGAGAACGCGCCCGCCGAGTGGAAATGGTATCAGGAGTGCCTCCCCAAACCCGACTTTCCGTGGCGATACGTCCGCGAGGCGGTCCACCGCGCCGCCGGTCGGGACATCGTCGAAACCCGCAGTCGAGGAAATCGCATCGAACTCCGTCGTAAGTGGAAATATCCGAACTGGGTCGAGCGGGTGGTCGCCATCGAGAACAAGCCCGACCTCGATGCGAGCGCCGCGCGCGCCCTCGCGGGTCAAGTCGAACGCGACGTGGCACTCGCGCTCTGTGATGAGGTCTGGGTCGCCACCGCCCGCACGGGAAACTCCATCGAGCCCGTTCTGCTGGAGGACTTCCCCGTCGAGGCAGGCGTTCTCGTCTTCGATGCGGAGGATGACGCGGCGACGGTCGCGTGGCATCCCCGGACGCTCGCCGCCGGCGAGTCGGGCACGCGCATCACTGAGCGGGCCGATAGTGGCGGTGCGGCGACCGTCGAGTTCGCCAGTCCGGAGTGGAAGGCCGAGAAACGACTTGCCATCGCCGAACGGGCCTACGAGCGCGGCTGGCGCTCGTATATCGATACGATGCGCCCGGATTGCCGACACTTCGAACTCCGTGAGTCCGGCCGAACGGCCCTGCCGTGGTGTGCGGCCAAAGGGAGACACCAGAGCGCCGCCGAGTGTTCGGGGTCCTGTTCGGAGTTCGAACCCGAGCCACCCACGTGGCGCTCGCAGGGCTGGCCAATCGAGGGCGGTCCCGGGAGGGCAATCGACCGACTGCTCGCCGACCGGCGCGCGCGCCAGCGACCCGAAGAGTAGCTACTCGTCGAGCGCTTCGACGACCACGCTCTCGCGCTCGACGGCCAGCCGAAACGTCGGCACGGTCTTCTGAACGACCTCGACGACGCCACGGCGGGCGAGACCGCGCAGCGCCGAGCGCACGTCCTCGGCGGCGGGGTCAATGTCGTGGGTATCACGGAGCTTGTGGAGGACCGAAACGACACTCTCGGCCCGGTCAGCGGCGTCGGCGACGACCTCGAAGACCTGTGCTTGGAGTTCGGGGACTTTCACCGTTCGTGGGCCGTCGCTCTCGGTGTCGGCTCCGACGAGGTCGGCGGCGTCGGCGGTCGCGCGAATCAAACTGTCCTCGTCGCGGTAGTAGTACGCCTTGAGTTCGTTTTCGAGGTACTGGTGGACCTCGCTACCGCTGTCCATGTCCCAGCGCTCTTCGAGTTCGCCGTTCTTCGTCGGCTGGAGGGCCACCACGTCGGCGAGACGCTCCGTTGCCTCCTCGGAGAGGGCCATCGAACGGCGGTATGGAAAGCGGCTATATCCGCTTTCTGGAATCGCGTCGCCGTCCGCGCTCGATTGTGTGACCGGCGAGTTCAACCATCCGTGCGTGTGACAGACACACCAAAGCAGTAACGTTACAAACGCTCGGCCCGACAAGAGTGCAAATGGGCCGGTATGAGTGTCTCGTTCCCAGTTCGAGCGTATCCACATCACTACATGACCAATGACGGACACGAACGCCGACACGGACGGGGGACGGCCTGCTGCCACCACGACTGACCGCCCACCTCGGCTCTCCGTCGAAGAGACCGGCGACCTCGCTCGCACCGTCATCGAGAACACCGAGGAGGTCATCGTCGGCAGCCACGACGCCATCGAACACATCGTGACGGCGATGCTCGCGCGCGGACACGTCCTGCTCGAAGACGTTCCGGGGGTCGGGAAGACGATGCTCGCACGCGCGGTGGCGCGCTCGTTCGAGTGCTCGTTCAGCCGCGTTCAGTTCACGCCTGACCTCCTTCCTTCGGACGTGACAGGGGTAAACGTCTTCAACCAGAAGACCAGGGAGTTCGACTTTCAGCCCGGGCCCCTCTTCGCCAACGTCGTGCTCGGCGACGAGATCAATCGCGCCCCACCCAAGACCCAGAGCGCGCTCCTCGAAGCGATGGAGGAGGCCCAAGTCACCGTCGACGGCACGACTCGTTCGCTTCCGGACCCTTTCACCGTGATTGCGACCCAAAACGCCGTCGAGCGCAATCGTACCTATGAACTCCCGCTGGCCGAGGTCGACCGCTTCATGAAGCGCCTCGAACTCGGCTACCCCGACCCGAGCGCCGAATCGGCGATGCTCGACAACGTGGTGGGAACCCACCCAATCGAGACGCTCGAACCGGTCGCCACGCTCGACGAACTCCGGGCCGCCCGCGCGACCGTCGCCGAAATCACGGTCGAGCAGCCCGTCCGCGAATACGTCACCAGAATCGCCAATCACACCCGCGAGCGCGCCCGGCTCGGCGTCAGCCCGCGTGGCTCGCTGTCGCTTTTGCGTGCCGGACAGGCGCGGGCCGCCCTCGACGGGCGCGAGTACGTGATTCCCGACGACATCCAGCACGAGGCGGTGGTGACGCTCGCCCATCGCGTGCGCCCGGTCGCGGACACCGAGAGCACGGGTGAGGACGTGATTCGGGCGGCGCTGTCGGCGGTCCGCGTCGAATGAGACCGACGCGCCGCGCGCTCGCGCTCGTCGCGGTCTGTGCGCTCGCCGTCTGGCTCGCCATCACCTTCGGCGCGCGCTCGCTGAACGCGCTCGTCGTCCCGGCACTGGTCGCGCTCGCCGCGGCCGCCGCCCAGTTGCTCCTCGCCGAGCGACCCACCATCACCCGGAGCCAGCCCGCGGCGGGGTTTCCGGGCGACGTTCGACGAATCGAACTCGTCGTCGAGAGTGGCCAGCCGCTCTCGGCGCGGGTCACCGAAGAGGTCGGCGACGGGCTTCGCTCGGAGTTCACTTCGGCGACGCTGAGCGTTCCCACGACGGTCGAGTACGAGGTCGAACTCGAAGCCCGCGGCGAGCGCCGGCTCGGGCCGCTCGCGCTCACGGTCACGGACGTGTTCGGGCTGTTCTCGAAGACCTTCGAGTACCCGAAACGCACGCCCGTGCTCGTCTACCCGCCAGTCGAGGACCTCGCGGCCGCGGGCGTGCTCGGCGGTGCCGTCGAACGTACCGACCACCGCGAACGCTTCGACGAACTCCGCGAGTACGTCCCCGGCGACAGCCTCAGAGATGTACACTGGAAATCCAGCGCGAAACGCGACGACCTCGTGGTGATGGAGTTCGACGGCACGCGGGAGCTGACCGGTCTCACTCTCGTCGCCGAGTCGACCGCCGGCCACGCCGACGCGATGGCGAGCGCGGCCGCGAGCGTCGCCGTCGCACTGCTCGATGCCGGAATCGTCGTTTCGCTGTGCTATCCCGATGGACGGGTCGAGCGCGCCGGCGGCGAGCCACAGCGCGAGCGGGTGTTGAGTGCGCTCGCCCGAACGGGACCGGGTCGCGTCGAGCGCGACGCCGACGTTCGCGTGCTCGCCGACGACCGCGGCACGCGACTCACGGTCGAGGGTCGTGAGCTACCGTTCGAGCGCGTGACAGGGGGGTCGAGCGCCGTGGCTACCGACGGCGGCACGACCGCCGGGGTGGAGCCGTGAGCGTCGCGACCGGCCGTTCGTGGGTCGGCGATTGGTCGCGGCGTGCGCTCGCCCTCGGCGCGGCGGCGCTGCTCATGGGGTCGTATCTCGCGGTTCTCGCCACTATCACCGACATCGCCGGCGGCACCGACAGATTGGTCCTGTTCGTCGCCGGCAGCCTGCTCGCGGCGACGCTGCTCGCACGCTTCCTGCCGGCGTTTCTCGCGCCCGTCCTCGCGGCTGGGCTGTTCGCGGTCGGTCTCTGGAGCTACGTGCAGGCGGTGCCGAACGGCGGCGTGCTTCTCCGGTCGCTCGGCGTGGTGCGGTCGGACGTGATTGCACTCCTGACGGGGCTGTCGATACTCCGCATCGCGGAGGCGGGCGTCTGGGCGGTCGGGTTCGCGCCCGCGCCGACGTTCCTGACGTGGTATTTCGCGCTGCGGCGGCGCTACGTCGCCAGCGCGCTCGTCGGCGGCGCGGCGCTCTCGTTTTTCGTCCTCACCGGCGATGCGGGACCGGTGGTGGTGCTCGTCGGCGTCGTCGGGGCCGCCGGCGTCGTCGGTTTCGGCGACCTCGAACGCCACCGCGGCGGCGTGCGACAGGTCGAGACGCTCGTCGTCGTGCTCGCGGCGATGATCGTGCTCGCGCCGCTGGTCAGTATCGTTCCCGGCGGTGCGACCGACCCGCTGGTGTCCTCGGGCGGAGGCGGTCCCGAAACCGTCGAGGCCGGACTGCTCGCGGGCGGCGACGAGGTGAACGTTCAGGGGTCGATATCGCTCTCGCCGAAGGTCCGGTTCACCGTCGAGAGCAGCAGTGCCGACTACTGGCGCGTGGCCGGCTACGACCGCTATACGGGGCAGGGATGGGTCAGGACCGGCGACGACCGTCCATACAACGGCTCGCTCGCCGGCCCGCCCGGCGATTCGACACGACTCACCCAGACCTACACCGTCAAGACGCCGCTGTCGATTCTGCCGGCGGCGTGGAAACCCACCGACCTCTCCGGCGCGCCGGCCGACGATGCGCGCGTGAGTTCGCTCGCCGGTCTCCAGCCCGATGGAACGCTCGACAACGGCACGACCTACACCGTCACGAGCCAGCGACCGAACTGGACCGCCGACGAACTCCGCTCGGCCGGACAGGACTACCCGGATGGCCTTCGGAGCCGATACACACAACTGCCCGAGAGCACGCCCGACCGTGTCGCCAACCGGACCGACCGCCTCACCGCGAACGCCGACAACCCCTACGACACCGCCCGCATCATCGAGCGCCATCTCGAACGAACGAAAAACTACTCGCTCAACGTCAGCCGACCCAATGGAAACATCGCCGATTCGTTCCTCTTCGAGATGGGGAAGGGCTACTGCACCTACTACGCGACGACGATGGTGACGATGCTGCGCACGCAGGACATCCCAGCGCGGTTCGTGACGGGCTACACCTCGGGCCAGCGCGTTGCGGAGGACGAGTGGGTCGTCCGCGGTCTCGACAGCCACGCGTGGGTCGAGGTGTACTTCCCCGAGACCGGCTGGGTGCGCTTCGACCCGACGCCGGGCGGACCGCGGTCGGCCGTCGAGGAGAGCAACCTCCAGAACGCACGCGCTGGCAACGTCTCGAACGTCGACACCAATCAGTCGGAGGACGGCGAGTGGACGCCAACGACGGAGACGACGACCGCCGACGAGAGCGAGAGTACGGGCGCGGACACCACTCAATCGGCCAATCCGGCAGGTCTCGAACGCGCCGTCGAGCAGGACGCGGCGGCCGCGGCGAACGGCTCGACAACGCCGGCCGGCAGGGGAGCGGCTGCGGGCACGACGCCGGGCGGCGATTCGTCGTCATTGCCGGACCTGCCGTCGCCATCGCGCGAGCAGGTGGCGTTCGGACTCGTCACGCTCGTCGGTCTCGTGGCGGGCACACGCCGATTCGGGCTGGGTAAACGACTCTACCGCGCGCTCTGGCTTCGTTACTGGCCGAGCGGCTCGCCAACGACGGTCGTCGAGGGGGGCTTCGAACGCCTCGAATACCTGCTCGCCGACGAGCACCGCCCGCGTCGGAACGGCGAGACGCCACGCGAGTATCTCGCTGCCATCGGGGCCGACGAGCGTGCTGCCCGCGTCGGCGAACTCTTCGAGCGGGCTCACTACGGTGGGACGGTGAGCGAGGCCGACGCGGCGGAGGCGCGGACACTGGTCGCGGAGCTTCGCGCCGAACGCACGCCGGTTCTCGGTCGCTTCCGGCGCTCGCGCGAGCGAGGTCCCGACAGTATTTAATATGGCCACCTCGTATATTCCGGTGTAATGTCGGAAGTCTGCTCGACGTGCGGCCTGCCCGAGGAACTCTGCGTCTGCGAAGACGTCGCCAGAGAGTCCCAGCAGATCACCATCCGCATCGACGAGCGCAGATACGGAAAAGAGGTAACGATAGTCGAAGGGTTCGACCCACAGGACGTCGACATGTCGAGTCTGTCCTCGGACCTGAAATCGAAGTTCGCCTGTGGCGGCACCATCGAGGACGACGCCATCGAGCTTCAAGGGAATCATACGGGTCGCATCGAGGACTTCCTCCGCGAGAAGGGCTACAACGTCGCATAACCACTTTTTTACAGGGGCCCTCCCTCGCGCTTCGCGCTCGGTCGAACCCCCTGCAAAAACCTGGACTAAAAACCCCCGCTTGCAAACCGCGCGAGCGGTGAACCACACTCACTTCGTTCGCGTGGACACGACCGCTCCGCACTGCAACCATCGGCCGCACAGCACCGCAGAATTTCTCACTCCCGACGGTCGTTCGCCTTTCATCCGCCAGGAACCACCCAGCCACCGTACTGTTCCGTACCGCAGATCACAAACGATATGCAGCCGCCACCGCTCTTGACGGTTCCAGATGAGTTGGCGAGAGATTAGGCCCGTTGCGCTCGCCGCCGTCAGGCGCGAAAACGGCGAGATTCTGGTCGCAGAGCACGAGGACCCTGACGAGAACGACCCGTTCTACCGGCTCATTGGCGGCGGAGTCGAGTTCGGCGAGCACAGCCGCGACGCGGTCGTCCGGGAGTTCCGCGAGGAACTCGATGTCACACTCACCAACGTCGCTCACATCGGAACCTACGAGCGAACGTTCACCTTCGACGGCGAACGGAGCCACGAAATCTGGCGGGTCTTCGCGGGCGATATCGCCGAGGGCTGGCCCTACAAGCACGAGCGATTCGAGGGCCACGAACCGGAACTCGGCGAGACGTTCGCGGTGACGTGGCTGGCCCCCAACCGACTCCGTAACGACGTGACGTTCTACGATCCAATAGTGCTCGACGACCTCGACTGAGGTCGCGGCGGCTGCGGTGCGGATGCGGTTCCTGGCGGATGAAGGGCGAGGGGAGCGAGGCGCGAAGCGCCTCGAATGCGAGCGGGGAGGAACGACCCGCGAGCACGCGAACGGAGTGAGCGCCCGAGGGCTTCGGCGGAGGCGGTACTGTGCGGCGACGGAGAGCGCCAGTGATTGTACCGCGAACGAGCGGAGCGAGTGAGCGGGCCGACGAACGACCATCGGAAGTGAGGAGGCTTTTGGTCCAGATTTTGCCAGCGAGCGAACGAAGTGAGCGAGCACAGCAAAAGGTGGGGATTAGTAGATGAGTTCGTCGTCGTTGGCGACCATGTAAAGGGTACGTGCGGAGATGTTGACGGCGTGGTCGCCGACCCGTTCGAGGTCCCGAATCGTGAGCAAGAGCCTGGAGACATCGGCCATGAGCTGGTCGGTGTCCTCGGCGTCGAGTTCGGATTCGATGAGGTCGCGGACGACGGTTTCGGAGGCACGCTCACAGAGGTCGTCGAGTTCGTCGTCGCGCTCGTCGATGGCGTAGCAGCCGTCGGTATCGTTGTCGGCGTAGGCGTCCATCGCGTCCTCGACCATCTCCTGGGTGAAGCGACCGATGCCCTGGATATCGACTTCGGGGAAGACATCGCGTTCGGCCTGGAGGGTGTAGCCGCCGAGGTTGGTGGCGAGGTCGGCGACCCGTTCGAGGTCGGTGATGATCTTGAACGAGGCGGCGATGAACCGAAGGTCGCCGGCGACGGGCTGCTGGAGGGCGAAGAGGTCGATACAGCTGCGTTCGAGGTCGAGGTACATCCGGTTTATCTCGTCGTCGCCCTCGATGACCTCGCGGGCGAGGCGCTCGTCCTTGCGGGCAAGCGCGTCGAGACCCATTCGCAGGCGTTCGAGCACGACTTCGCTCATGTAGAGGACGTCCTCGCGGAGGCTTTCGAGTTGGTCCTGATAGCTTTCGCGGGGCATGCCCACCTGTCGGACCGTCCACCTAATGTACCCTTCGCCGAAATGGCTGACTGCACGCCGACGAGCGACTGGATTCGGTTGAATACCCATTTCATCGGAGAGCTATGTACCGCTACAATACCTCCGTACTTGGTTCGCGCCGATAGCGCTAGTAATCGATTGAGTGTCGGTCTTTGCCGAGTGACTATATATTTTGAATGGGTTTATTGTGGTAGCGTGACGAGCGGGAGGCATGGAGACGCGCAAGGTGCAGGTCACGGGGGGGTCGACGTACACGGTTTCGTTGCCGAAGGGATGGGCAACCGACCACGACGTCGAAGCCGGGAGCGAAATCGAGTTCTACCCCGAGGAGGGGTCGTTGTTGCTCGCGCCGCGGACCGAGACCGAAAACTCCGAGGGAACGCTCGACGTCACGGGGTTGGGCAACGGCGAGCTCACCCGCGCGGTCGTGACGATGTACGTCAGCGGCTTCGATGTCATCACGCTCGAAACCGCGAGCGTCGATGCCGCCCAGCGCCGGACAATCCGAGAGACCGCCCAAGGACTGGTGGGTCTCGAAATAATCGAGGAGACAGCCGGACACGTCAGTCTACAGGACCTGCTCGACTCTTCGGAGCTGTCGATTCACAACGCCATCACGCGGATGCGACTGGTCGCACTCACGATGCTTGAGGACGCCGTGACGGCGCTTCGGACGGGCGACGGAGATTTGGCAGCCGATGTCATCGAACGCGACGAGGACGTCGACCGGCTGTGGTACATGACCTCTCGTGTCTTTCGCGCTGCGCTGCGCCATCCGAGCGCGGCGACCGACATCGGCCTGCCCCGGGAGACGTGTTTCGACTACCACACGAGCGCGCGCCAGCTCGAACGAATCGCCGACCACGCGACCAAAATCGCCGACCACGCGGACGCGCTCGACGGCGTTCCCGACGACGCGGGCGAGGCGCTCGGGTCGCTGCACTCTGATGCCGCAACGGTCGTCGAGACGGCGATGGACGCGCTGCTCACCGACGACCCCGACGAGGCCGTCGAACTGGCCAACGAGGCGATGGCACACATCGAGGCAGTCGATGCACGTGTCCGCGAGGTCGATGACCTGCTTCGAACACTCGACACCCAGCGCGTCCAGCAGCTCGGACTCGTCGTGGATTCACTGTCGCGCAGCGCCGACTACGGAGGCAACATCGCCGAGACCGCGCTCCAGAAGGCCGCACCGCGACCATAACGTCCCGAACGGGCCACAGCGCCGTCAGTCGGGCCGTTCCATCCGGAAGCGGTCGCCGGTCCGGCAGTAGTAGTTGCCGGCGAGGCGGCCGACCGCATCGAGTTTTCGCACGTCGAGTTTTCCATCCGTGGTCACGCTCTCGTCGAGATGGACCGAGACGACCTCGCCGAGGACCATCGCGTTCGAGCCGACCTCGATGAACTCGTGGAGTTCGCACTCGAAGGCGACCTCGGCCGCGGCGACACGGGGCGGGCGGACTTCTGCGGAAGCCACGCGGTCGAGAGCGGCGTGGTCGAACTCGCTTTCGCCCGGTGGGAGCGTCGCACTCGTCTCGTTCATCGCTGCGGCGAGCGGTTCGGTGACGATGTTGACGACGAACTCGCCAGTTCGACGGGCGTTGCGCGCCGAATCCGAGAGTCCGTCGGGGCGACCCGAGCGGTCGGCGGGCGCGAACATCACGACCGGCGGCGACGTGCTCACCACATTGAAGAACGAGTACGGCGCGAGATTCTCGACGCCCTCGGACGAGAGCGAACTCACCCACGCGATGGGTCGTGGGACGACCGCGCCGGCGAGGGTGCGGTACAGCGAGTCGCGCTCCGTGGGGTCGATGCGCACGATTAGACGCCCGCGCCGGTCGGAGCGTCCGGTAGGTCGTACCGATGGACCTCGATGCCCAACGCTTCGAGTGCGGCCTCCAGATGCTCGTCGCCGACGTACTCCGCACCGTCCGCGACGCGCAGTTCCTGTGCCATCGCGTACACCTCGCCGCGGCGGTCGTCAGGGATACGATATTTGTCGGTAGCGAGTTCGATTGTCAGTCCGTTGTGGTCGCGGGTGTACAGCGACTGGAACGGGCCGCGGTCGAACTCGTTGAAGCGCTTTCCGGTCGCTTCGAGTCCCTCGCGTGCCTCCTCGAAGCGCTCGGGGTCGAGGCGGAAGGCGAGGTGATGGACCGCCCCGACGCCGGGTCGCTGTCCGCCGGGACGGGACTCGCGGTCGTCGGTGACGAAGAAGGTCAAAATTCGGCCGTCGCCGGTGTCGAAGAACAGGTGTTCGACTTCCGGCTGGTCGAGGTTCGGCTGGCGGAGCACCAGCGGCATTCCCAGGACATCCCGATAGAAGGCGATGGTGTCCGCGGGGTTGCTCCCGATGAGCGTGATGTGGTCGGTGCCGACGACCGGCACGGGACTGTTCGGTGGCTCGGCGCTGACGTCGGCGGGCGGTTCCTCGCTCATGGGATTTGACGGTCAGACGGTGGCTCCGCAGTCATTTCAACCCATCGGGGGTGCTCTCGGGACCTACGAGAGGAAGGTCGGTCGCTCATTCGTCCTCCCGGGCGAGAAACGAAAGCGCCGCGCCCAGCAGTGCGAGGTTCTTCAGGAAGTGAATCAGCTGACCCTCGCGCTGCTCGTCGTCCATGTTCCAGAAGTCGTGCATGCCCGGCGTGACGCCGACGAAAAACGTCGCAATCGCGCCCGCCGCGAATTTCCTGGCCTTCCCGGTCGCGAGCGCACTCCCGCCGACCAGCAGCGCGCCGCTGGCGAACGGCACGAGTTTGTCGGCTTCTGGAACGTCGTTCGAGTCGGCGTACGCCACGGTGCCCTCCATATCGCGGAAGTTGTCGAACGCCATGAACGCGAGCACGCCGCCGAACAGCGCGCGCCCGATGGTCGAGACGCGTCCCATCAGACGGCCTCCATGCGGTTCGTCGGTTGCCATGCTGTTCTCCTACTGAGTGTAGCAATCGGTATCACGACGTTACCTAGTACGAAGCCGAACCGGTATATACCTTCCCAGACGGAGAGGTAACCGGGTAACACCGATGTCATCACAGCGAGAGCGCCCCGTCGATGAGGCCTGTGCGGTCGTGGAGTCGTTCGAGCAGGTCGGTTCGCAGTGGCGGCTGGTCGTGCTCTACGAATTACAGGGCGGCGAACAACGGTTCAACGAACTCAAGCGCTCGACCGACGCGAGTTCCCGGACCCTCTCGCGCGTGCTCGACGACCTCCAAGACACGGACCTCGTAGACCGCAGAACCGAGGAGGACGCCCCTATCGCCACGTACTACCGCCTCACCGCGAAGGGAGAAGCGCTCTGTCCGGTGTTCGACGAAATCGAGGCGTGGGCCGACGACTGGCTCGACGGCGAGACACGGCCATAGCCGGTTCAGTCGTACTTTTCGGGGTAGGCCTCGGCCAAGAGCTGGACATCGAGACGCTCGCGGATGGGGTCGATGACCGCCGAGATGGACTCGGCGGCAGCGTTTTTCAGGTCTTGGGGGTGAAGTTCCTCGCTCACGAAATCGTCCTCCAGTTCGTCGTAGCTCTCGTATACGAGGTCGCCACCGTACTCGTCGGGCCGCTCGACCACGAAGGACTCGCCGCGTTCGTCGAAAATCGGGAAGACGAGATACTCCAGGTATTCGAGCACGCCGTTGTCCGTGACCTCGCCCTGCGGGCAGTACGCCCCCTGTAACTTCTCGGCCACGGTCTCGGGGTCGTCGGTGAGATTGACCTTCGAAGTCGCATCCGAGGCGCTCATCTTCCCGCCCGCAAGCCCCGAGAGAAGGGGAGCGAACACACATACTGGAGGTTCCTCATCACGCTTTGCGAACAGCTCGCGGCTGAGCATGTAGATGCCGCGCTGGTCGATGCCGCCGTAGGCGATGTCGGCATCGAGCGCGTCGATATCGAGGGTTTGCATCAGCGGATAGATAAGCCCACCGAGTTTGGGGTTCTCGGATTGGCGAACGACCTCGCTGCCGGCGCGCTGGACCCGTGAGACGGTCGTGTCGGCAGCCATCCGCAGCAGGTCGAGCGAATACTCGGAGCTGAGTTCGAAGTCCCTCCCTTGGACGAACGAGATTTCGTCGGGGTCGGCTCCGGCGGCTTCGACCATCCCCTCGATGGCCGCGCGGTAGTAGGTGGTGCGCGCATCGAGCAACTCGAAGGGGCTCTTCTCGTCGTCGAGGTGGGCGTGGAGGTCCGCGATGAGGACCGTGACATCGAGGTCGGCCCGGAGGAAGTCCGCGAGCTTGCGAATCGTCGTGAAGTGGCCGATGTGCATCTCGCCGGTGGGCGCGTAGCCGATGTAGATAGTTGGGTCGTCGTCGAGCAATCCGTCGAGTTCCTCCTCGGTGACGACCTCGGCGGTGTTGCGCGTCACGAGATGGTTGCGCTCGCTGTCGTTCATACCTGTGCTGTCCCATGCGCGTTGTTAAGCGATTCCTTTTTCGGCCCATCTGCGAAAGAGCGCGTCGCCAGATGGCTCACTCCTCGGTGTCGTATGACTCCCCGACGGCGGCAGGGACCCGCGTGTAGCCAATGAGGGTGAGCACCACGAGGACGGCCACATAGGGGAACAGTCCCGTGATGCTGCCGGGCAGGGAGATGCCGATGGTCTGGAGCTGTATCTGGAGCATATCCATCGCCCCGAACAGCAGCGAAGCGAGGAAGGTCCCAATCGGGTTGTAGTTGCCGAACAGGTACGCCACGATGGCGATCCAGCCCCGGCCATCGACGATAGTCGCGCCGGTGCCGGTGAAGCCGCTGCCGATGCCAATCGAGAGGGTCGCGCCGGCCAGCCCCGCCATCGCGCCGGAGAACACGACTGTGGCGTACCGGACCCGGTTGACGTCGACGCCCGCGGTGTCGAGGGCGCTCGGGTTCTCGCCGGCCGCCCGCACCCAGTAGCCGTAGCGGGTGCGGTAGAGCACGACCCACGCCGCGACGGTCAGCAGGACGGTGAGCGGTATCAACGGCGACGAATCGAAGACCAGTCGCCCGAGTACGGGTATCGAGGAGAGTACCGGCACCGTGATGGCGTCGATGTTGGGGAGGCTCGGACTCGAAACCCCACCCCAGATGACCGTCGCGGTGAACGGACCGAAGCCGAGACCGATGAACCAGACCGCGAGTCCCGCGACGATCTGGTTCGCCTCGTACTTTACTGTGAGCACGGCGAACGCCACGGTCAGCAGCGAGCAGACGACGACGGCGGCGAGAAGCCCAACCCAGAGGTCACCCTGTGTGACCGCCCCGCCACCGGCGAGCAGCCACGGAACCGCCGCACCAGTGAGCGCTCCGAATATCATGAATCCCTCCAGCCCGATGTTGAAGACGCCGCTCTTTTCGGCGTACAGACCGCCGATGGCCGCGAGCGCGATGGGCATCGCGGACTGGAGCGCACGCTGGAACGCTCCGACGGTCACCAACTCGTCGCCCGGGAAGTCGAACAGCGTCGCTGCGCCGCCGAGCAGCAACACGACGACGATGATGCCGGTGACACTCACGGTGAGCCGGTTGCGGGCGGCATAGTCGGCGACGCTCATTTCCCATCACTCCCGAGTCCGAGCCGTCGTCCGGCCATCCGAAACAGTTCGGGTGCGGCGACGAACAGCACCACGAGCCCGACCACCCCATCGACCAGCTCCGGTGGCATGTCGAGGGTGAACCCGATGTACTGTCCACCGGCGTCGAGTCCGCCGAAGAGCAGTCCCGCCGGCACGACCCCGAGCGGGTTGTTCGCCGCGAGCAGGCTCACGGCGATGGCGTCGAAACCGAAGCGCGGGAAGGTGTTCGGGTCGCTGTAGTAGCCGAGCACCATGATGGCAAAGAGCGCACCCGTGAGACCGGCGACCATCCCGGAAAACGTCATCGTGGTCACGATGGTCCGCTTCGTGTCGACGCCCGAGTAGGCGGCGACGGATTCCTGATGGCCGGTCGTCACGAGGTCGTAGCCAAAGCGCGTGCGGGTCATGACGACGTACACGCAGAGAACCGTCGCCAGCGCGACGACGAGACCGATTACCGAGAACGTGGCGCTGTCGAATATCACCGAAGGAAGGTCGACGTACGACGGAAACGGCTCGGTGTTCGGTGCCGAGGCACCTTCGGGACGGAGAAATCCATCGACGAGGAAGAAGACGACGCCCGACGCGATGAAGTTGAGCATGATCGTCGTGATGACCTCGTTCGCGCCGGCGTAGGCCTTCATTATCCCGGGGAGCGCCGCGTACGCGCCCCCGGCAACGAGCGCCGCGAGCGTGCCGAGAACGACGAGCGTGACGCCCCCGACCGCTCCCGTCGGCACCATCGGCGCGAGGAACAGAATCGTCAGCGTCGTCGCGAACCCGCCGACGACGAACTGGCCCTGGACGCCGATGTTGAAGACGCCGGCCCGGAAGGCGATGGCGACGGCCACGCCGGCGAGAATGAGCATCGTCGACTGGCGGAGCATGAACGCGACGTTCGAGGTGGTCCCCACCGCACCGTAGACCAGCGCGGAGAGAAACGCCACCGCATCGTAGCCCGTGGCGGCGACGATGACCGCGCCGAGCACCAGCGCCAGCGACGTCGACGCCACCGCGATGGCAAGCCGCTCCAGGACCGACGCCTGTAGCATTCGGTCTGCGGCCCGGTCGAGGGCCGTACGCGCCCGGCCGGTTGCACTGCTCACGACCGCACGCTCCTGTCACGCGTTCGTTCGTCGCCGTCGGTCTCGGTTTCGTCTGGCTCTTCGATTTCCTCGCGCGTGCGCCCGGCCATCATGAGACCGAGCTGTTCCTCGGTGACGTCGGCGGGGTCGACGACATCGACGAACCGTCCTTCGTACATGACCGCGATACGGTCGGCTAGCTGTTGGATTTCGTCGAGTTTCGAGGAGACGAGCAAGATCGCAAGCCCCTCGTCGCGCATCTCCCGCAGGCGCTCGTGGATGAACTCGATGGAGCCGATGTCCACCCCTCTGGTCGGATGCGTGGCCGCGACGAACGCCGGATCGTGACCGAGTTCGCGGCCGACGACGAACTTCTGTTGGTTCCCACCGGAAAGCGACCCCGCCTTCGCGTCGCGGTTTGCGGGTTGGACGTCGTAGGACTCGATGATGTCGTCCGCGTGCTCGCGGACGGCCGTCCAGTCGAGAAGCCCGTTGTGGGCGTACGGTTCGACCGTCTGATTGCCAACGAGGGCGTTGCGCACGAGGTCGTAATCCTGCACCAGCCCCGTCTCCTGGCGGTCTTCCGGGATGTACGCGATGCCCGATTCGATGCGATGGCGGCGACTCGTGTCCGTGATGTCGGCACTATCGAACGTTATCGTCCCGGATTCAGCGCTTCGAAGGCCGGTGAGCGCTTCGACGAGTTCGGACTGGCCGTTCCCCTCGACGCCCGCAATGGCAAATATCTCGCCCTCGCGGACGTCGAAGTCGACACCGCCGACTCGTTCGAGACCACGGTCGTCCGCGACGCGAAGGTCGTCGACGTCGAGGATGGTCTCGCCGGGCGACGTCTCTCGCGCTTCGGTGTCGAATAAGACGTCACGCCCGACCATCATCCGGGCGAGTTCCTCTTGGGACGTCTCCGCTGCATCGACGGTGCCGACGGCTTTGCCATCCCGGAGCACGGTGATGTCGTCGGCGGCCATCGCCTCGTCGAGTTTGTGCGTGATGAAGATGAGCGAGTGGCCCTCGGCAGTGAGTCCGTCCATCACTGCGAAGAGGTTCTCCACCTCTTGGGGAGTAAGCACCGCCGTCGGTTCGTCGAGAATCAACACGTCGGCCCCGCGATAGAGGCTCTTGACGATTTCGACGCGTTGCTGGACGCCGACGCCGAGTTCTTCGATGGGGGTGTCGAGGTACTCGTCGACCTCGAAGCCGTAGGTCGAACAGATGTCCGCGATGGCAGAGCGGGCACTCGTCACGTCCACCAACCCGCCATCGGTCGGTTCGTGGCCGAGAACGATGTTCTGGACGACGGTCATCGTATCGACCAGTTGGAAGTGCTGGTGTATCATCCCGATGCCGGCGTCGATGGCCGCCCGCGGCGAGTCGAAATCCCGACCACTGCCGTCGACGGTGATTCGTCCCTCGTCGGGGTCGTAGAGACCGTAGAGGACGCTCATCAGCGTCGATTTCCCCGCACCGTTCTCGCCGATGAGGGCGTGGACGGTTCCCTTCTCCAGCGTGAAGTCGACCCCATCGTTGGCGACGACATCACCGAAGCGCTTGGTGATGCCATCGAGGCGGACGGCGGGCGTTCGCGTGCTGGTCATGGCGTTCGTGGTTTGGTTCGTGTCATCAGTAGCGAGACGAGTGGGATAAACGGCTCACTGACACCCGGATGCGGTGCACGGGACCGTGACGTCGCCGTTGAGGATGGCCTGTTTGGACTCGTCGAGGTTGTCCTCGACGACGCTCGGGAGTTCCGGGCCGATGGCCTTGCCGAGCACCACCGCGACGGCGTCCTGTTCGAGTCCGAGCACGTTGTTGCCCTGAACGGTGTTCCACTTGTCCTGCACCACGGCTTTCGCCACCTGATACGTCCCTCTGTTGATGTATTTGACTGCCGACCCCATGATGACGTCTTGGTACTTCGAGAGGGTCGTGGACTGGTCGGCGTCGACGCCGATGGCGAAGCGGTTCGCACTCTGTGCGGCCTGGAAGACGCCCTGTCCGGCGGCCGACGCTGCATGATAGACGATGTCCGCGCCGGCGTCGTACTGCGAGCTGGCGATGTTGTTCGCGGTCTGGGTATCGGTGTAGTTGCCGATGTAGCCGACCTTGACGCTGGCGTCCCCGTTGACGTACTTCGCGCCGGCTTTGTACGCGCGCTCGAAGGCGTTGATGAGCGCGCCGTCCTCGCCGCCGACGAAGCCGACGGTCGCCTGCCCGGGACTCGTCGAACTCCCCTTGAACCCGAACTCGCGTGTCGTCATCGTGCCGGCGAGGACGCCCGCCTGATACGACATCTGGTGGTTCGCCCACGCGTAGCCCGCGACGTTCGGCTGCTCGACGTTGTCGTTGATGAGCATCCACTTCTGGTCGGGGTACTGGGTGGCGTTCGTTTCGAGGGCCTGCGTGTGGTTGTAGCTGACGAGAACGATGAGGTCGTAGTCGGGGTTCTGACTCTCCGCGAGCCGCGACTGGACAGTCTTATAGTTCGACTGGTTCGTCTCCTCGACCTGCTGGAGACTGACGTTGAACTCGTCTTTGGCGTTCTGGAGACCCTGCCACGCGAGGTCGTTGAACGCCTGGTCGCCGAAGCCTGCCGGACTCGAAACGATGGCGATGTTCGTGGTATCGCCACCGCCCCCACCGCTTCCGCCCCCACCGCTGCCGCTTCCGTTACCGCCGCCGGAACCGTTGCCGCCACCGCTCCCACCGCTACTGCTTCCACCGCTTCCGTTACCGCCACCGCCGACACACCCGGCGAGAGCCGCCCCACCCAACAGGGCGCTCCCCGACTTCAGAACGCTACGTCTGTCGATGTCGCCCGCCGTCAGTTTCCGTGCGTACGCACGCCTCGACTCCCCGTCCACCCGGTTGTCGTTTGTCATCGTAACTCAAGACATTACTACGTCAAGAGTTAAATGTTTCGGTAGTGAACATCCCGGAACACAACAACTCTAGTGGGGCTATCGTCATGCAGACCCGTCTCCGGCCGACGACGGCCTCATCCGGCGAACGTGGTCGCCATCAGTGGCCGGTCAGCATCGGCTCGAACGGGCGTTCCGAGACGTGTCGGAGACGTCTCATCGGAACGGACGACACCGACGGTCGTGGCCTGAGCTCACTCGCTCAATCGATTCCGGTGGACGATACCGACGTTGTTCGCGGTGGTCTCGGTGAACTCACGGAGCGCGTCGGCGGTGTCGCCCTCGCCGAGGACGAGCGGTGCACCCTCATCGCCCTCCCGCACACGCGGGTCAAGCGGTATCTCGCCGAGGAATGGCATGCTGGCCTCGTCGGCGAACTCACGGCCGCCACCCCGTCCAAAGAGGTCATGTTCGCTGCCACAGTCCGGGCAGACGAACCCGCTCATGTTCTCGACGATACCTAGGACAGGAGTCTCGTGTTTGCCGAACATCTCCAACCCCTTGCGCGCGTCGTCGACGGCGACCTCTTGAGGAGTGGTGACGATGACCGCGCCGGCGATTGGAACACTTTGAAGCAGGGTAAGCTGCGTGTCGCCGGTGCCCGGCGGGAGGTCCACCACCATGTAATCGAGCGCGCCCCACTCCACGTCCTCGAACAGTTGGGTGAGCACCTTGTGGACCATCGGCCCGCGCCAGATGACGGGGTCGTCCTCGCCCACGAGGAAGTCCATGCTCATGAGTTTCATGCCGTACTTTTCGGGCGGGATGAGCTGTTCCTCGGCGGTGGCCTGCGGGCGCTCGTCGCTGCCGACCATCCGCGGGACGTTCGGGCCGTAGATGTCGGCGTCGAACAGACCGACGCGCGCGCCGAGTTGGGAGAGACCGGCCGCGAGGTTCACGGCCACAGTCGATTTGCCGACGCCACCCTTGCCCGAAGCGACGGCGATGACGTTTTTCACGCCCGGTAGCACCTCGTCGTCGCGCTCGATATCGGCGGTGAGTTCGCTTTCGATGCCCTCCTCGCTCAATACCTCGCGCACGCGGGCCGCGATGGCGCTCTCGGTCGGCGAGTAGGGCGCGCCGAGCGCGAGCGAGATGTGGGCGACGCCGTCCTGAATGTCGATGTCGTTGACGAGGTTCGCCGTCACGATGTCCTCGCCGAGGTCCGGGTCTTCGACCTCCGCGAGTAGCGAACGCACGTCGGATTCGTCCATACGGGAGCTATCCTCGGACGAGCGATAAGGATTGTGAACCCAGTAGTCGTCGGGTGTGCTGACGAAAATCCCACAGCCGACATGCCGGTTCCAATCGTTGCCTCGACTGGTATCGTGACCGGGTTCGGTGGGCGAGAGCAGACTTTATGGCCCAGTGCATGGAATCCCCACGGTATGGGTGACGAGGCGACGCTGGACGAGTTTACAACTGAGAGTAACCAAGACACACCAAACAAAGAGCAGGATGCAGTTGGATTGGAACAGGAACAGTTTGGCCCGTTTACTCTATCAGCACCCGGCGATTGGACGGCGAAACGCCTCGGTGATATTAAACGGCTAATCACCAGAGGGAAGCAACCAACATATGACGACAACGGTGTTCCGGTAATCAATCAAGAATGTATCTACTGGGATGGCTGGCACTTCGAGAATCTCCGATATTTGAATGAAGAGGTTGCAGAGGGATGGAAAAACAAATACTTCCCACAATCGGGGGACATAATTCTCAACTCGACAGGACAAGGGACACTTGGACGAGCGCAGGTCTATCCCGATAACGACCGGAGAGCCATAGATTCGCACGTTACACTGCTCCGTACTGACGAAGAACTTAATCCATACTTTCACCGATATTTTTTGGAAAGCCGTCTTGGTCAGGCGCTTCTTTACTCGATGTGCGTGAACGGGTCAACCGGACAAATCGAACTCTCGAAAACCCGTCTTGACCTACTTCCGATTCCATTTCCACCACTCGAAGAACAGCGCAAAATCGCCACCGTACTCTACACTGTTGACCAAGCGATTCAGAAGACCGAGGAAATCGGAAAGCAGACAAAACGAGTGAAGCAAGGTCTGGCTCAGAAACTCATTCATACAGGAATAGAAGATTGCGAAACAAGAAAAACATGGATGGGCGAAATCCCGGTTCATTGGGACGTTCAGGAGTTGTCTGAGATAGTTGAGTTCAGCCAGAATGGAATCTATAAGCAAGAAGACGAATACGATGGAGATTATCCTATCATCAAGATGGGTGATATATTCGGAGGGGTAACCTTAGACCAACCAATCAAGGAAGCTGTCCGTCTTACTGATGAGGAAATAGATAAATACGCAACTAAGGCAGGTGATTTAGTGTTCGCAAGGCACGCGCAGGCGGGATGGGGAGCTGGAGACTGTACTTATGTTCCTGAAATGAAGAAACCTGCCGTTATCGAATCGAATATGGTTCAGGTTCGATTGAACCACGAGGTTAAACCTCTGTTCTATGCACAGTACTTCAATAACGAAATCGGAGTCAAATCTATCAAGCGAATCACGACGACAGGGAACATCAAAAGTATCTCACAGGGCGATTTGATGAATCTCAAAGTCCCTATCCCACCGGAGGAAGAGCAAAAAGAGATTGCGAAGGCACTGACTCTGTTCGATGAACAAGCTAATCATTCAGAGTCCGAAGTGGAACGCCTTCGCCGTTTCAAACAGGGCCTCATGCAGGACCTGCTCTCGGGCGCGGTCCGCACCCACGAGGCGGCCATCCCGGACGAGACACTGCAACCGAAGCAGGCGTGATGGCGTTCGGAGACGGCCGCCTCACGGGCCGTGAAGCGTTTCGTTGTCCTTAAATACCCGCGTCGGGTTAGCGTTCGTACGACGTACTGTAGGGGGCCGACCCCGAGTCCGGCAGGGCGCAACTACGGACGGGTCGTGGTAGCCAAGCTTGGCCCAAGGCGCAGGGTTGCTAACTCTGTGGCGCACAGCCTCCGGGGTTCGAATCCCCGCCACGACGCTCAGGACACATCATGAGTGCAGAAGACCCAGACACAGAGGCCGAGGACGAAGAAGAGGAGGACATCCGCTACTTCGTCCGCATCGGCCAGACCGACCTCGACGGGACGAAGAGCGTCGAGCGTGCGCTGATCGGCATGAACGGCATCGGCCGGCGCACCGCTCGCATCATCGCCGAACAGGCGAACATCGACCGAACCGCGACCCTCGGCCGACTCGACGACGGCGACGTCGAGTCCATCGTCGAGCACGTCCAGGAGTTCGCGTCGGACGTGCCCGAGTGGCTCACCAACCGCCCGAAGGACTACTTCACGGGCGAGGCGAGCCACGAGGTCGGCAACGACCTCTCGCTCACTCGCCAGCAGGACATCAACCGCATGCAGATGATAAGTTCATACAAAGGTGTGCGCCACGAGCGCGGCCAGAAGGTCCGCGGTCAGCGCACCAAATCCACCGGTCGCTCGGAAGGAACCATCGGCGTGAACGTCGAGGCGCTCCAAGAGGAGATGGAAGAGGAGGCGGAGGGCGAATAGAATGGCCCTCGGTTCCAACACGAAAGGCTACGAGACGCCGAACCATCCCTTCCAGGGCGAGCGCATCGCCGAGGAATCCAATCTCGTCGGGCGTTACGGCCTGAAGAACAAGGAGGAACTCTGGCGAGCGCAGTCCGAACTGCGCGGCTTCCGGCGCGAAGCCCGCCGACTGCTCGGTGAAGCACAGGGCGACGCCGACGAAGCCGAACAGGAAGGCGAGGAGTTCCTCGACCGGCTTCGACGGCTCGGCATCCTCAGCGAGACCGACAGCATCGACGACGTGCTGAGTCTCGAAGTCACCGACGTACTCGAACGCCGCCTCCAGACCGTGGTCTACCGGGAAGGGCTGGCGAACACACCGAAACAGGCCCGCCAGTTCGTATCTCATGGTCATATCGTCGTCGGCGACAGCCGAGTGACGGCTCCCTCGCGGAAGGTCGCCACCGTCGAGGAAGGCGACGTTGACTTCGACGAGACGAGCTCGCTCGCGGACGAACTGCATCCCGAGCGCGCGGAGGGCCAGGAATGAGTGCCGAAAACGAGACCGAGGACCGCTGGGCGGTCGCTCACGTCTTTGCCTCCTTCAACAACACCATCATCTCCGTCACGGACCAGACCGGCGCGGAGACGCTCGCCAAATCCAGCGGCGGCACCGTGGTGAAGCAGAACCGTGACGAGGCGTCGCCCTATGCGGCGATGCAGATGGCCGAGACCGTCGCCGAGGAGGTGCTCGCCCAAGGAATCGAGGGTGTGCACGTCAAGCTCCGCGGTCCCGGTGGGAACCTCCAGCAGAGTCCCGGTCCCGGTGCGCAGGCAACCATCCGGGCACTCGCGCGGGCGGGTCTCGAAATCGGGCGCATCGAGGACGTCACACCCATCCCCCACGACGGGACACGCGCGCCCAAATCGAGCGGGTTCTGACCGATGAGCACCGAGTACGACGTCGAGTTCGTCGACCGCGACGAGCGCGAGGCCAGATTCCTCGTGCGGGGCATCACGCCGGCCTTTGCCAACGGCATCCGCCGGGCGATGGTCGCGGACGTGCCCACGCTATCGATAGATACGGTCAGAATGGTCGAGAACTCCTCGGTGATGTTCGACGAGCAGATCGGCCATCGACTGGGAATGGTTCCCTTGAGCGCGCCACCCGAGGAGTTCGAGATGGGCGAGAGCGTCACCCTCGGACTCGACGTATCGGGTCCCGAGACGGCCTACTCGGGCGACCTCCAGAGCACGGACTCGATGGTCGAGCCAGCGGAGGAAAACGTTCCCATCATCGAACTCAAGGACGGTCAGCGCCTCGAAGTCGAGGCCGAGGCCGTCCTCGACACCGGCAAGGCCCACGCCAAACATCAGGGTGGGGTGGCAGTGGGCTATCGCCATCTGCAAACCGTCGAGGTCGTCGGCGACCGCGAAGAGTTCGCCGACGAGGAGCCGAACATCCTCCGCGGAGTCATCGAAGATGACGGCGAGTTGATTCCGACCGAGGAGTTCGACCACGACCTCACCGAGCGCTATCCGGGCAAGGACCTCGACGTGCAGGACGTGCCCAACGCGTTCGTCTTCCACGTCGAAACTGACGGGTCGATGAGCGTCGAGGAGTTGGTGCTCGCGGCGGTCGACTCGCTCGAAACGCGCGCGAACGAACTGGGCGAGGCAGTCCAACTGTGACCCATCGCCCCACGAACCGGTCGCGGTCGCCCACCGAGAGCGGACGACGAGCAGCCGTGACGCCGGCGACCGAAACCGATTTGTGGGGACGGGAAAAAGACGATTTCGCGTGCAGGGATAGCCAAGTCAGGTCAACGGCGCAGCGTTCAGGGCGCTGTCTCGTAGGAGTTCGCAGGTTCGAATCCTGCTCCCTGCATGGTTTCTGGGACAACTTATGAACAAAACGAACCCGAGACTCACGAGTCTCATCACCGAGTTACAGTCGGCCGCCAGCGAGCGGGACAGTCCCGTCTGGCAGACGGTGGCCGACCGCCTCGAAAAGCCCCGGCGCACCCACGCCGAGGTGAACCTCGGGCGGATAGAACGCTATGCGAACGAAGACGAGACGGTCGTCGTTCCCGGCAAAGTCCTCGGGAGCGGCGTGCTCGAAAAGTCCATTACAGTTGCGGCGGTCGACTTCTCCGGCACGGCCGAGACGAAGATCGAACAGGTCGGCGAGTCAGTCAGGCTCGAAGACGCCCTCGAACGCAATCCCGAGGGGTCGAACGTACGGGTGATTCGATGAGCGACGAGTTCGAACCGGACGTCGTCGTGGACGCACGCGACTGTATCCTCGGTCGTGTGGCCAGTCAGGTCGCCGAGCGCGCCCTCGACGGCGAGACGGTCGCGGTCGTCAACGCCGAGGAGGCCATCATCACCGGCAGCGACGAGGACGTGATGGGCGTGTTCGAACAGCGTGCCCAACTCGGTTCGGACAGCGGACCGTACTACCCGAAACGTCCCGACCGCATCATGAAGCGGTCGATTCGGGGCATGCTGCCCTACAAGCGCCCGCGCGGCCGCGAGGCGTTCGAGAGCATCCGTGTCTACGTCGGCGACACCTTCGAGGACGACGCAGAAGTGCTGGAGGGGACGTCGCTGGATAGGCTTTCGAACATCAAGTTCGTCCAGCTCGGCGAGGTCAGCGAGAACCTGGGCGCGAACGTGACGTGGTAAGATATATGGTAACAAACACATCAGGGAAGAAGAAGACAGCCATCGCCCGCGCGACCGTTTCGGACGGTGAAGGTCGCGTGCGCGTGAACGCACAGCCCGTCGAACTCGCAGAGCCGGAACTGGCTCGATTGAAGATGCTCGAACCGTTCCGTATCGCCGACGAGCAGCGCGAGAACGTCGATATTTCAGTCGATGTCCGCGGCGGCGGCACGGTCGGGCAGGCCGACGCGGTGCGGACGGCCATCGCCCGCGGACTCGTCCAGCACGAAAACGACGCCGAACTCCGGGATGCGTACATGGAGTTCGACCGGTCGCTGCTCGTGAACGACGTCCGCCAGTCCGAGTCCAAGAAGTGGGGCGGGCCGGGCGCACGGGCACGCTATCAGAAGTCCTACCGTTAATATGTTCGAGGTGACAACAAGGAGTCCACGACGATGATGGTACCCGTGCGGTGTTTCACGTGTGGCAACGTCGTCAGCGAGCACTGGGAGGCCTTCGAGTCCCGCGTCGATGACGGCGAGGACCCGGGTGCGGTGCTCGACGACCTCGGGGTGGGCCGGCATTGCTGTCGGCGCATGCTCGTCTCGCACACCGACCTCGTGGACATCGTGGCTCCCTATCAGTGATGTCGATGGTGAGCCAACGCTACAACCGATACGAGAAGGCGCGCATCATCGGCGCGCGGGCGCTCCAGATAGCCTACGGCGCACCCGTGTTGGTCCAAACTGAGAGTACCGAACCCATCCTCATCGCGGCCGAGGAGTACGACGCCGACGTGTTGCCCTTCACGGTAAAGCGGGGCGGGCGATGACGCTCGTCACCGAGATTCGCCTGCGCGAGATACTCGATTCGCGCGGGAATCGCACGGTTGAAGCCGAGGTCACGACCGAATCGGGCGGATTCGGCCGGGCGGCGGCTCCGAGCGGCGCGAGCACGGGGGCCCACGAGGCGACCTCGTTGCCCGCCGGCGAGGCCATCGCCAGCGCCCGCGAGCACGCCGTCCCGCGCATCGAGGGGCAGGTCTATGCGGGCGACCAGCGCTCGGTCGACGGCGCGCTGCGCGCCGCCGATGGTACTGATGACTTTTCGGAAATCGGCGCGAACAGTGCAGTAGCCATCTCGATGGCGAGTGCGAAGGCCGCCGCCGACACGCTCGGCGCGCCGCTGTACCAGCATCTCGGTGGAGCCTTCCGCGGCAACGAGCTTCCTGTTCCTCTTGGAAACGTCATCGGCGGCGGCGAGCACGCGAAAGAGGCGACCGACATTCAGGAGTTCCTGTCGGTGCCGGTCGGTGCACCCAGCGTCACGGACGCGGCCTTCGCCAACGCGCAGGTCCACGGCGAAGTTCGGAGCATCCTCGACGAGCGGGGGATTGCTGCCGCGAAGGGCGACGAGGGCGCGTGGGCACCGGCCATCGACGACGAGGAGGCGTTCGAAATCGTCGCCGAAGCCACCGAGCGGGTGGCCGGCGAGGTCGGCTTCGCCATCGGTATGGGTCTCGACGTGGCCGCAGCGGAGCTGTACAACGCCGACGAAGACGTCTATCGGTACGGCGACATCGAGCGCACGCCCGACGAGCAGGTCGAATATATCACCACTCTCGCCGACGAATACGACCTCACCTACGTCGAGGACCCGCTCGACGAGGAGGACTTCGTGGGTTTCGCCGACCTCACCGAACGAATCGACGAGACGCTGGTCTGTGGCGACGACCTGTTCGTGACGAACGTCGAGCGTCTCGACCGCGGCATCGATGAGGGGAGTGCGAGCGCCATCCTGGTGAAGCCGAACCAGATCGGCACGCTGTCCGATGCCGTCGATGCAGTCGAGCGCGCCGTCGAGAACGGTCTCACGCCCGTGATTTCTCATCGCTCTGGCGAGACCGAGGACACGACGATTGCACACCTCGCCGTGGCGACCGCGGCCCCGTTCGTCAAGACGGGCGCGGTCGGCGGCGAGCGAACAGCCAAACTGAACGAACTCATCAGAATCGAGGAAACCGCATGAGCAACAACGAAGAGGGTCTCGACGCGGCCGAAACGGAGATCGAAGAGGAGCCGACCGGCGAGGCCGGCGCGAATCCCGCCGAGGACCCCGACACGGACGTCAGAGACGAACCGAGCGACGACCAAGAGACCGGTCCAACCTTCGACGAGGACGTGATGGCCGACGAGGAGGCCGACCTCCTCATCCCCGTCGAGGACTATCTGGGGGCCGGCGTTCACATCGGCACCCAACAGAAAACGAAGGACATGGAGCGGTTCATCCACCGCGTGCGCACGGACGGGCTGTACGTCCTCGACGTGGGTCGGACCGACGAGCGCATCCGCACGGCCGCAGATTTCCTTGCGAACTACGACGCCGAGAACGTGCTCGTGGCCTCCTCGCGCCAGTATGGGAGGTTCCCCGCCGAGAAGTTCGCCGACGCCATCGGCGCGCGCGCCCGCACCGGACGATTCATCCCGGGCACGCTCACCAACCCCGACTACGACGGCTATATCGAGCCGGACGTACTGGTCGTGACCGACCCCATCGGCGACTCGCAAGCGGTGACGGAGGCCGTCACGGTCGGCATTCCGGTGATCGCGATGTGCGACTCGAACAACTCCGTGAGCAACGTCGACCTCGTCGTGCCGACGAACAACAAAGGTCGGCGAGCGCTGTCGGTCGTCTACTGGCTGCTCGCCAACGAGACCGTCGACCGCACCGGCGGCAAGCCGGGCTATGCGCTTGAGGACTTCGAGGAAGGGATTTGAGGCTACCTCTCTGGAGTCAGTAGTTTATTCCGCCACCACCGGCGGACCCACCACCGCCATCGGTCCCGATTGTCGTCTCGCTTCCAGTAGTGGTTCCCGTCACGGATATCCTCGATCCGTCGGGGGCGGCGACGAACCAGACGCCGCCGACGCCCTGCCCCGTCGCGTCGCCCGGCTGCGTGTCGGGGGCGTAGTAGTAAAGCGGCGTGCCGCCGACGGTGACCTGCATCGAGCCGTCGCCGCGCTCGATGGTCCCGAGGTCGGCGGTCACGCCCTCGCCGGCGGTCGGCTCGCCGTCGACGGTCAGCGGGGGCCACGCCTCGGCACAGTCGCCGGTACAGTTGCTCCGTCCCCCGGAGTCTTCGGTGAACAGGTACAGCGTCATCCCATCGGGACCGACGAGGATGTCGCCGAGTTCCGGATGTGAGGTGACCGCGACGGTCGGGCCTCCTGTTCCACCCCCGGCCGCCGTGCCGGTCGCTCCGCCGGTGGTCGTCCCGTCGCTCGGCTGCGCTCCGCCAGCCGCTGTCGTCTGCCCATCCGCCGTCGGTTCGCTATCACCGTTGTCGGCGGTCGTCGCGCCACCGCCGTTGCCGCCACCACCATCGCCCCCGAGACAACCGGCGACCGCGCCCATCAGTCCGGTTGTCCCCGCTGCGGCGAGTCCGTGGAGGAGTGTTCGTCGGTTCATCACGACCGGAACGTACGGGTCACGACAACATATCAGTTTTCCAAACACTCTCCGAACTCTCTCCAAACTTCAATGGAAACCGACGGTCACTCGACCGTCACCCACGAGAGTGCGCCGAGCGCGCCGAACTGGAGGAGGGTCAACACCATGAACGCGATGTTGTATCGTGCCGGAATCTCGGCGAACCACGCGCTCGTCGTCGGGTCAACGACGAAGAGATAGAACGCGAAGCCGTTCTCGACCAGCAAGAACCCGCCGAAAAGCAGAAAGCCGAGCGTGACTTTCGTCCGCAGTTCGAGGTGGGTTCGAACCCAGAGGTAGCCCAGTCCGCAAAGCACCGCGATGTTGAGGACGGTGACGAGTCGCGTCACGTCGAACCAGATGGGCATCTATGCGTTTCTCCGTTGGCGTTCGCTCGGCAAGTAGTTGTCTCTCAGTCGTCTTCGACCCTCTCGATGACCGCTTCGACGAGCGGCCAGTCGTCTTTCACCCGGTCGGTCAGCGAGTACATCGTCCCGTAGTCGTCGCTGCTGTTCTTCACCACGTCGTGGTCTGTGAGCACGTCGAGGTGGTGGCGGACGGTGGTGTAGTCGAGGTCGAGTTCCGCCGCGAGCTGGTTTGCGTTCCACGGTCGCTCGTCGAGCGCTCGGAGGATGCGTATCCGGTTCGGACCCCCGCGAGCGCCTGCGAGCACGTACCAGAGGACGCTCTCCATTGTCCCTTCGTTATGACTCACTCCCTATATATGTCCACTCCGGTGGGCGGCGAACCGCTGTTCGCTATCCCACTTCCTCTCCCGCCCGATTCGGAACGACTGTTATCCCACGGCTCCCGAGTACCTGCCATGACCTCCACGTCGAGCGCCCCCGGCAAGGTCTATCTCTTCGGCGAACACGCGGTCGTCTACGGCGAACCCGCAGTGCCGTGTGCCATCGAGCGCCGTGCGACGGTCGAGGTCACCACCCGCACCGATGGCCGACTCCGCGTCGATGCTGGCGACCTCACTCTCGATGGATTCACAGTGGAATACGGCGGCGACGGCGCGCCCGACGTCGATGTTCCGCAGTCGCTGGTCGAAGCCGCGACCGGGTATGTGGACGGCGCGGTCGCACAGGCCCGCGATGCGACAGACACGCCCGAGGTGGGCTTCGACGTGGCCATCGAGAGCGCGATACCATTGGGAGCGGGACTCGGCTCCTCGGCGGCGGTCGTGGTCGCGGGCATCGACGCCGCGACGCGCGAACTCGGCGTCGAGCTCGCGCCCGCAGAACTCGCCGAGCGCGCCTATCGCGTCGAACACGAGGTCCAGAGCGGCGAGGCCTCCCGTGCGGACACGTTCTGCTCGGCGATGGGCGGCGCGGTGCGAGTGGAAGGCGACGACTGCCGGCAGCTCGACGCGCCGAACCTCCCGTTCGTCATCGGGTACGATGGGGGCGCTGGTGACACCGGCGAGTTGGTCGCAGGCGTGCGCGCGCTCCGTGAGGAGTACGGCTTCGCCGCCGACACGGTCGGAGCGATTGGGGACCTCGTCCGCCGGGGCGAGCGCGCGCTCGACGAGGGGAATTTCGACGAACTCGGGCGGCTGATGGACGTCAATCACGGCTTGCTCTCCGCACTCGGGGTGTCGGCGCGCTCGCTCGATTCGATGGTGTGGGCCGCCCGTGAGGCCGGCGCACGCGGCGCGAAACTGACGGGAGCGGGCGGCGGTGGCTGCATCGTCGCGCTCGACGAGAGCGACGCCAGCCGGACGGCACTCAGCTACACGCCGGGCTGTGTGGAGTCGTTCCGCGCCGAACTCGATTTCGAGGGCGTGCGCCGGGAGGACGGATGACGGTCGTTTTGAAACTCGGCGGGAGCGTCATCACCGACAAGCAGCGCCCGGAGACGCTCGACGAGGGGAACCTCGCGCGTGCGGCCGCAGCAGTCGCGGACTACGACGGGGAGATAGTGCTCGTCCACGGCGGCGGGAGCTTCGGCCACCATCACGCCAGCGAGCATGGCATCACCAGCGAGACGGGCAGTCACGACGTGACTGGCGCGCTCGCGGTTCATGATGCAATGGGACGGCTGAACGACGCCGTGCTCGCCGCTCTCCACGAGCGAGACGTGCCCGCGCTGCCGGTTCAGCCCCTTTCGGCGGCCGCGCGCGACGGCGATGGGATGCTGTCGCTGTCGACGACACAGGTGAAAACGATGCTCGCCGAGGGGTTCGTTCCAACTGTTCAAGCCGACATCATCGCCCATTCTGGGGCGGGCGTCACGGTCGTGAGCGGCGACGAACTCGTGGTGGAACTCGCCACACAGTTGCATGCCGACCGTGTGGGGCTGTGTGCGGGCGTTCCGGGCGTGTTCGGTTCCGATGGTGAGGTCATCGGGCACATCGAGTCCTTCGCCGCGGTTCGGGAGGCGCTCGGCGGGAGCGACGCGACCGACGTCACCGGTGGAATGAGTGCGAAGGTCCGGGCGCTGCTCGAACTGGACGTACCAGCGTCGATTTTCGGTCTCGACGGATTGGAGGACTTCTTCGACGGCGACTCACCCGGGACACGCGTCGGCTGAGCGCCGGTCGGACGGCTCGTCGGCGACCCACGGAGTTTATACCACCCCTGCCCATAGCCCCATCTATCCGAGAGACCGCCCCGGGTGCGGTTCGGGGCGGGCGGGCGGGTCACGCGACCGGCCAGCCTAGTCCTTCGTGCACGCGGGCGGCTCGGGAGCAACAACTATGGAAATCGATATCGCGACAATCGGCGGCTACGAGGAAGTGGGCCGGCAGATGACGGCCGTGCGGGCGGGCGAGGACATCGTCGTCTTCGACATGGGACTCAATCTCTCGAAAGTCCTCATCCACGACAACGTCGAGACCGAGCGGATGCACAGTCTCGACCTCATCGACATGGGGGCGATTCCCGACGACAGAGTCATGTCCGACCTCGATGGCGAGGTGCAGGCCATCGTGCCGACTCACGGCCACTTGGACCACATCGGGGCCATCTCGAAGCTCGCCCACCGCTACGACGCACCCGTGGTGGCGACGCCCTTCACCATCGAACTCGTCAAACAGCAGGTCGAGAGCGAGGAGAAGTTCGGCGTCGGCAACGACCTCGTGAAGATGGACCATGGGGATTCGATGGAAATCGGTGAAGGACTCGAACTGGAGTTCGTCAACGTCACCCACTCCATCATCGACGCCATCAATCCCGTGCTTCACACGCCCGAGGGGTCGATTATCTACGGGCTGGACAAACGGATGGACCATACGCCCGTGATCGGCGACCCAATCGACATGGACCGATTCCGCGAAATCGGTCGCGAGGGCGAGGGCGTGCTCTGTTACATCGAGGACTGCACGAACGCCGGCCGCAAGGGACGCACCCCGAGCGAGCAGCTCGCGCGCAACCACGTCAAGGACGTTCTGTACAGCATGGAGGATTACGACGGCGGTATCGTCGCCACCACCTTCTCCAGCCAGATCGCCCGCGTCAGCTCCATCGTCGAGTTCGCCAAGGACATCGGTCGCCAGCCAGTTCTCCTGGGTCGGTCGATGGAGAAGTACTCGGGGACTGCCGAGCGCCTCGACTTCGTGGACTTCCCCGACGACCTCGGCATGTTCGGCCATCGCCAGTCCGTCGATAGGACCTTCAAACGAATCATGAACGAGGGCAAGGAGAACTTCCTGCCCATCGTGACGGGCCATCAGGGCGAGCCGCGTGCGATGCTCACCCGGATGGGTCGCGGCGAGACGCCCTATCAGCTCGACGAGGGCGACAAAGTCATCTTTAGCGCGCGCATCATCCCCGAACCGACCAACGAGGGCCAGCGCTACCAGTCCGAGCAGTTGCTCAGAATGCAGGGCGCGCGCATCTACGACGACGTCCACGTCTCGGGGCACATGTCCCAAGAGGGCCACTACCAGATGCTCGATGCCATCCAGCCCCATCACGTGATTCCGGCGCACAACGACATGGAGCACCTCGCGCGCTACGTCGACCTCGCGGAGGGGAAGGGCTACCGGATGGGGCGGGACCTCCACGCGACGCGCAACGGCAACGTCATCTCGCTGGTCGAATGAGCGCGTCGGCGGAGGCGGTCGAGACGGCTATCGAGACCCGGCGGGAACTCGTCAACGCGGCGCTCGACGAGCACCTGCCAGTCGAGGAGCCCGAACGCCTCTATCGGGCTTCACGCCACCTCCTCGACGCCGGTGGCAAGCGTCTCCGCCCCGCGCTGACGCTGCTGGTCGCCGAGGCGCTCGTCGACGGCGCAAGCGAGCCGTACGAGACCGTGCCGACGCTCGACGGGGAGAGCGAAATCGACCTGATGGCGGCGGCGGTGAGCATCGAGACCATACAATCCTTTACGCTGATCCACGACGACATCATGGACGACGACGACCTCCGTCGGGGCGGTCCCTCGGTCCACCGGGCGTTCGACACCGAGACGGCGATCCTCGCCGGCGACACGCTCTATTCGAAGGCCTTCGAGTTCATGCTCGAAACCGGCGCGCCGCCAGGGCGCACGGTGCAGGCGCTCTCGGAGCTCGCTCAAACGTGTACGCGCATCTGCGAGGGCCAGTCGCTCGACGTCGAGTTCGAGCGCCGTGCGGACGTCACGACCGAGGAATACATCCACATGGCCGAGCAGAAGACCGCCGTTCTCTACGCGGCGGCCGCGCGGATTCCCGCTCTCTTGCTCGGGGCCGACGACGAAACGGCCGACGCGCTCGGGGCGTACGGACTCGACATCGGGCGCGCCTTCCAGATACGCGACGACGTGTTGGACCTCACCGTCCCAAGCGAGCAGCTGGGCAAGCAGCGCGGCAGCGACCTCGTTGAGGGCAAGCGCACGGCGGTGACGCTGCACGCACGCGAACAGGGCGTCGACGTCGAATCGCTCGTCGAGACGGACGACCCACAAGCCGTGACCGAGGAGGAAATCGACGCCGCCGTCGCCACGCTGGACGAGGCCGGCAGCATCGAGTACGCACGAACGCTGAGCCGTGACCTCGTCGAGCGTGGTAAATCCCGGCTCGACGTGCTGCCGAACAACGAGGCGCACGAACTACTCTGCGGGCTGGCGGAGTATCTCATCGAACGGGGCTACTGACAGCCGAAAGCGGACGACTTAGGGACCATCGGACCGTATGGCGGCCGTGAACGTACTCATCGCGGGCGCACACGGCGGAGTCGGCCAACACATCACTGAGGTTTTGAGCGAGAGCGACCACGAAGCGACGGCGATGGTCCGGGCGGAGTCACAGGTCGCGGAGATGGAGGAATTCGGTGTCGAGACGGTCGTTGCTGACCTGACCGAGGACGTCGCGCACGCGGTCGCCGGCCATGACGCCATCGTCTTCGCGGCGGGGTCGGGCGGCGAGGACGTCGAGGGCGTCGACCGCGACGGCGCAATCGGGATGATCGAGACCGCCGAAGCCGAAGGTGTCGAGCGCTTCGTCATGTTGAGTGCGATGAACGCCGACGACCCCGAGAACAGTCCCGACGCGCTCTACGACTACCTGCTCGCAAAACAGGCAGCCGACGACCACCTGCAAGCGAGCGACCTGACGTACACCATCGTCCGGCCCGGTGCGCTGACTGACGACCCGGCGACCGGCACGATTCGGACGGCGAAGAAACTCGACCGCGGCGAGGTGACGCGTGCCGACGTCGCGCGGACGCTCGTGACGGCACTCGACATGGAAAGCACCCACGGCGAGACCTTCGAGATGCTCGACGGCGACGAGCCTATCGAGGAAGCGCTCGAAAACCCCGCGACCGAGTGAGTCTCAGCCGTCGAAGGCCGCTTCGGTGATGCGGACGACGAGTCCGTCTTCGTGGTCGCTTTCCGTGGAAAACGTCGGCTCCGTGAGGCTGTCGCCGTCGATGCCGTAGATTTTGTACGCATAGCCGGTTTCGTCGGGAGTGACTCGTCCGTCGCGGACCGCCTCGGCGAGCGGACGCGAGAGCCATTCTTCGTCGCTGATGGAGGGCTCGCGGACGAGCGCGTCGCTCGCAAAGCGGACCAGATACCAGTTCAGGTCATTCAGGAGCGAAACGGCCGCGCCGAGGCTCACGGTGGTGAGGACGAGCGTGTTCGTGTACGGTTCCGCGAGGTCATACGTCGAGAGCGCGCGGCGGGCAGTCTCGCGGGAGAGCAACTCATAGCGAATATCACAATCGCCGCCGACGAGACAGACCTGCGTCACGGACGGGAGAACGGCGGGCGCGGTCAAAGCCGTTTCGTCACTCGCCCTCAGCGCTCGCCGAGGAAGCGCTCGGCCGTCCACGCGAAGATATCGCGAAATGCGCTTTCGGAAAGGTCCCGGTCCAGCAGTCCGGCACGTTCGCACTCGTAGGGATAGGGAATGTTCGGATAATCAGAGCCATAGAAAACCGATTCCGAGAGCGCTTCGAGCCGGTCATCGGAGACGTCGATTTCCGCACCGAGGTGTTCGGCGGCCTCGGTGGACATGGCAAAGGAAGTATCGAGGAAGGCGTTGTCGTGGTCGGCGACGAGCGCGAGGAACCCCTCGGTTTGGAACGCACCCATGTGGGCACAGGCCGCACGCACCTCCGGGTAGGACTCGGTGAACGTCTCGAAGGACTCGATGCCGACGTGCGGACTGTCCTCGTACAACGGTGCGGTGCCGGCATGGAAGAGAATGGGTCTGTCATGCTCGGCGGCGAGTTCGAAGGCGGGGTCGAGCCGCGGGTCGGCCGGCCCGCATTCTTGAACTGGGCACTGGAACTTCAGCCCGCGTGCGCCCGCCGCGAACGCCTCCCTCACGACCGCCCCCACGTCATCGTCGCCGTGGACGGTGGCAAAGGGAACAGTCATCTCGGAGTCGGCGGCCCGGTCGAGCAGCCACTCGTTCAGGTCGACGGCCATGCCCGGTTTGTGGGCGTACGGCAGGGCGAGATACCGTTCGACGCCCGCCGCCCGGAACTGTGCTTCCATCCCCTCGCGGGCGGTCGGATGGTCGAACTGCCAGCCGGCCTGCTCGGCGAGCGCGCCACGAATCGCACCCATCAGGCGGTCGGGCAGCAGATGGGTGTGGCCGTCGATGGCCGGTGCGAACGGCTCAGATGAGGCGGAAGCCATACCGTGCGGTCGCGCTCGGCGGTGATGAGTTGCCGGGTCAGACGCACCTGTCCAGCGGGCTTTTGTCCCGCAGGCTCCATCCCCGTGCATGACATTCGAACCGGTCGACCTCGACCACGTCGCCATCCGTGTCGGCGACCTCGACAGGGCACTCGAATTCTATCACGACCTGCTCGGACTCCCCGTCCGCGACCGCGAGCGCTTTGAACGGGACGAACTCCCGTTTGTGGCCGTCGCCGCCGGCGGCCGACACCTCCATCTCGTTCCCACGGAGGAACCGTTCGACGTCGACGGCGAGCACGTCTGCATCCTCCTGCGCTCGAACGAGACCGACACGCGCGAGGCGATGGCGACGCTGCTCGACGACCTCCGGGAAGCCGACATCGAGGTCGAGGAGGGCGAACCGCGCGAGCGCCTCGGTGCGTACGGCCGCGACTGGGCGGCCTACGTCCGCGACCCCGACGGCCGGCGGGTCGAACTCAAACTCCACTGAGCAGGTCACGACGCGATAAATCACCACCTTTCTTTCATTTTTAAATAGCTAGCGTGATTCGTTACTTCGCTCCGGTTCGTTGTCCTATTCGGATGAACCCCACAATGCAGCCCACCCGCATAGAAAAGAACGCGACTGACGTCTGCCACATGGTTCTCGACAGCGCCACTGAAGACGTGCTCGCGGTCGGTCCCTCACCGGCGGTCATCGATGGTCTCGTGGCGGTGCTCTCACAGCACGAAAGCGCACCGACCGTCCGCCTGCTGGCCACGGAGTCGGTGCTCAAGGAAGCAGTGGGCGAGTTCACCGATGCCAGCGCCATCGCCGATCTGGTCGCCGATGACGTCCTCTCGCTGCGGGCGAGCGCCGCGCGCCTCGACGGGCCGCTGTTGCTCACCGACGAGCGGGTCGTCTCGCTCGTGACCACCGACGAGCGGGCCGCCGGACTCGCCACCGACGACGCCGAGTTCGTCGGTGCCGCCCGCAACCACTACGCCGACTACTGGACGGACGCCGACCCGTTCAATCTACGCACGCCGCCGCTCTCGCGCGTGCAGGAGACCCTCGAAACCGAGTTCGACGCGGAACTGGCCGACGACTTCGAGGCGATGCGCATCGCGCTCGCCGAATCGGAGGGAGACCTCGACGAGGTGGACATCAGCCTGCTCACCGCCGCCAGAAACGAGGCGCTGCTGTACGACATCAGCACGTGGGGCGAGAGCGTCGGCCTCGCCAGCCGGGCAACGTTTTCGCGCAAGAAAACCCACCTCGAAGAGCGTGGTCTCATCACTACCGAGAAGGTGCCAATCGACGTCGGTCGTCCACGCCTGCGGCTCCTGCTCGGCGACGACCGCCTCCAGGAAGCCGACGCCGGCGAGGTCGTGGCCGTGGCGGCGGGACTGCTCGCGGCGGTTCAGTAAGTCAGCGTGTAGCCGCCGTCGAACAGCAGGTCGCCACCGTCGAGATGGCTGGCGTGCTCGGAGAAGCCCATCGTGAAGACGTTCGCCACTTCGATTGGGTCCATCATCTCCTTGACTCTGGCCTCGCCGAGCATCACGTCCTCGACGACCTCCTGTTCACTGATGCCGCGCTCTTCGGCCGTGTCGGCGATCTGGTTCGTGACCAGCGGGGTCTTCACGTAGGCCGTCGAGAATGAGAAGGCGCGGACCTCCCCCTCTCCCTCGGCGGCAATCGACTGGGTGAGACCCCTGAGTCCGAATTTCACCATGTTGTAGGCGACCTTATCCCGGGTAACGTAGTGACCGTGAATCGAGCACATGTTTCCCACTGCGCCGCCGTCACCCTCACGCATGTGCGGGAGACAGCCCTTCGTCAGCGCCAGCGGCGCGCGTAACATTGCCTGCTGCATCCGGTCGTATTTGTCCATCGGGAACTCCTCGATTGGAGCCACCGTTTGAAGACCGGCGATGTTCGCCAGAAAGGTGATTTCTCCGCAGTCGGCCGCGCGCTCGACCACGCGGTCGATGTCGTCGTCATCGGTCAGGTCGCCGGCGACGGTCTCGACCGCCCCGTCGAGGGCGAGTTCGGCGTGTTTGTCGACCGTCCCGTCGAGTCCGCTCGCGTCGATGTCGGTCGCCACCGTCGTGAGTCCGTTGTGGGCGAGCGCGAGCGCCGTCGCCCGACCGATGCCCGAGCCGGCACCGGTGACGAGCGCGACGTTGTCGCCGTCGAACCGTGGGTCGTCGAGCGTCAGCACGTCCTCGCGGGCGAGTTCCGGCGGCTCCGTCGGGTCCGTCATACGGTGAACTGCTCCGGTGGCAGCCATAAATCTGCTGGGCCGACACGAACGCGCCCGATGAACGCGGCGGTGCGGCGGTGCGGCGGTGCGGCTGCCGTGCGGTTGCGGTGCAGCGGCGGCCCCTGGCGGATGAAGGGCGAACGCCCGCAGGGCGTGAGGGCTTCGGCGGTGCTGTTCGGTGGTGGTCGCGGAGAGCGGTGGTGTCCGCGCGAGTGAAACGAGCGCGGTTCACGAGAGACGCGAAGCGTCTCTCTGGTTCCCGTTCACTCCCTGCGGTCGTTCACGAGAACACCGCGAACGAGCAACGCGAGTGAGCGGAGGTTTTTAGTCCAGGTTTTGGAAGGGGTTCGAACGCGAGTGCAGCGAGCGCGAGGACCCCTTGTAAAAAAGTGGAGGTACGTTACGGGACGATGGCGGTGAGCACCGCCGCCTCGATTTTGCGGAGGTGTTCGCCGACGGTACCGCCGGTGCGGTCGAGTTCCTCGGCGATGTCGGCGTGGGTCGCCCGGCGCGGAACCTCGTAGTAGCCCGCATCGATGGCGGCTCTGAGGGTCTGCTGCTGGCGGGTGGTGAGTCGGGCGAACAGCCGTCTGGCGCTCGGTTCGTACTCGCCGGTCTCTTCGAGTTTGAGACCGACGTCGTCGGGAACGGACGCTATCGTCTCCCGAATCGTCGCCTCCTCGCCGACGACGGTCATGCGCAGCCCACCACGCGAGGTGTATTCGATTGGCGTATCGAGGATGATCTCGTGTGATTGAGGTACGGCGAGCAGGCCCGCGACGGTGGTGTTGGTCTCGAAGTGAATGTAGGCGTGGACGCTGTCGCCGGTCTGTGAGACGTTGTGGGCGAGCACCTCCGGGCAGTCGGCGAGGACCTCCTCGACGTGCGCTTCGGTGCCGTCGAGTTGATAGAGCGTGACGGCAGTCCCGTCGTCGAGGCGGTTGATGTTGTGCAGCGCCGTGCGCGTCACGTCCGCGTCCTCGGCCAGCCGCCGGTCGGAGGGATGAATCCCGCCGTCGGGCGGGATGAGAACGAAGGTGACGTACCGCATACTGGGGATGCACGGAGCGGCTGTATATACCTTTCGCGCGTGATGGATTTTCCGGCCGTATATAAATGGCCGCGAATGCCCCGAGGAACCTTCATTGTCGTGGCTGCGAACCGTCAACTGGTGTCATCCAATGACTGAGGCAGATTACGACCCGGACCCGCTGCTCTTCCCGAGTCAGGCGTGGTTCGCCGAGTACGAAGACCAGATCAACAACGACGCGGAGTACGCGGAAGTGAGCGAGGGCTGGGGCGTCGATTTCAACGGCCATTTCGTCTTCGAGATGACCGAGATGCCCGTCGACGACCTCGACGTCGATGCGATGCCCGAGTACCTCCAGGAGGAACTCGACACGTATCTCAAAGAGACCAACGACCGCGGCTACGTCGGCCACGCCTTCTGTGGTCTCGAAGACGGCGAGTGCACCGGCGCGTACCTCATCGAAAGCCCGGACGACGTCGACGAGGGTTTTCTGCTGTCGGCGACCACCGAGAAGTGGAAGGCGCTGTTGAAACAGGAGATGGGCGTCATCGACGGGCTGATGGGAGGGGATTTCGAACTCGATGGCGACATGCAGAAGGTCCTCCAATACTCGGACGCCGCCGTTAGACTCACTGAACTCGCCGGCAACCCCGACCACGAGTTCGCCGACGAGAAATACGCCAACTGAGCCACCCGCATCACTTTTTGGCGCGTTCCGACGCGATAGGCTACTGTCCCTCGAAGTCAGGGTCGTCGTCGGTCACAAACGCCGTGATACCGGCGGCAAGGTCATCGGTATCCAGCAGGTGGCCGAAAGCCTGCGATTCGACTTCGAGACCCGCGTCGATGTTCTCGAAGCCCTCGCGCATGGCGCGTTTCGTGTACCGCTGGGCGATTGGCGGGCCGCCCGCGATGTCGGCGGCGAACTCGGTCGCCTGCTCGTCGAAGTTCTCGTCGTACACCGCATAGAGGTACCCGAACTCCTTCATCCGCTCGGCCGGGAATCGCTCGGCGGTGAAGACGACCTGTTTGGCGGCGCTCTCGCCGATGAGTCGCTGGAGCCGCTGTGTCCCGCCCCAGCCCGGCAGCAACCCGAGGTCGTGTTCGGGCAGTCCAAATTTCGAACTCGCGCTCGCCACCCGGAGGTCCGCACACATCGAGAGTTCGAGACCACCACCCAGACAGTGGCCGTCGATGGCCGCCACCACAGGCATATCGGTCTCTCGGAATCGGCCGAACACCTGCTGGCCGCGCCGGGAGTGTTCGGTCCCTTCTCGGTGGTCCATCGCACCCGAGGATTGGACATCGGCTCCGGCCGAAAAGGCGTCCTCGCCCGCGCCGCGCAGCATGATGGCGCGGATTTCGTCCGCAGCCTCCAACTGGTCGACCGCCTCGCCCAGTTCGTCGAGCATCCGGTCGTTGATGCTGTTCATCGCGTCCGGCCGGTCGAGGACGAGCGCCGCGAGGTGTTCCGCCGGCTCTTCGAGCCGAATCGTCTCGAAATCGTCGGTGAGCTCGTCGGTCATCAGAACGTGAAGAGGTCGATGCCGCCGGTGACGCCCACCACTTGGCCGGTGATGTAACTCGATTGCTCGCTGGCGAGATAGGCGACGAGATTGGCGACGTCCGCCTCGCGGCCGAGCTGGCGCATCGGGGTGGCCTTGGCGATGCGCGCGAAGTGCTCGTCGACCTCCTCCAACTGTTCGGGCGGGAGGTCCGCGAGTGCACCCACGACGATGCTCGGCGCGACGATATTGGATGTGACGCCGGACTGTGCGCCCTCAAGCGCGAGCGTCTTCCCGAAGCCGATGAGGGCTGCTTTCGTGGCCGAGTAGGAGAGTTGGCCGAACCCGCCCTGCCAGCCGGCCATCGAGGACATGTTGATGATGCGCCCCCAGCCCCGGTCGCACATCGCGGGGAACACCTCGCGGGTGACGTTGTATGAGCCGGTGAGGTTCACAGATATATCGCGCTCCCAGATGTCGTCCTCGAAGTCTTCGACCCGTGCGCGGGCGTCGACCATTCCGGCGTTGTTCACGAGCACGTCGACCCCTCCTGTCTCCTCGCGGATGGCCTCGATAGTCGCGGAAACGTCCTCGCGGTCGGTAAGGTCACATTGAACGGCGTGGGCCGTGCCGCCGTCGTCTGCGATGCCGTCGGCGACGGTCTCCGCACCGTCTTCGTCCACGTCGAGGACGACGATTTCCGCACCTTCGTCGGCAAGGGTCTCGCAGTCCTCGCTGCCGATGCGTCCGCCGCCGCCGGTGACGAGTGCCGTCTTGTCGTCGAGTCCGAAGTCCATGTGCGCGTGGACACTCGCGGGCCGCCGTGAAATCCGTTGCTCCCCGAATGCGTGGCCGTTTATGAGTGGACGCGCAAGCGATGGACTGGAGTGCGTCGAGAGCGTTCGTCGACCGATGGAAGAACCGGACGATACGACGCCGAACCCCGGCCGGGAGACCGAGAGCGCGACGTGTGAGAACTGCGGCGCGCGCCTCGACCCGCTCGAATGGGAAACGCTCGACGACGACGCGGAAGCCAACGAGGACCTGCATTTCTGTGACGAGGACTGCATCGAGGAGTGGCGAGCAGAGGGATAGACGAACCAATATGTGTCGATAGCGGTGGCGCGCGGTGAAACCGGCCGCAGGCCGGTGAGCGCGCGAGGGATGAGCGGAGTGAAGGCGAAGCCCGAACGGAGCGAATCGGTTGGGGAGGGTGTGGCTGTCGCGGTGCGGTAGCGGATAGTTATTCGCACCGCGAACGAGCGAAGCGAGTGAGCGGGAGTTTTTAGTCCAGGTTTTTGCGAACCCGTGAGCGGAGCGAACGGGTGAAGTAAAAAAGTGGGGCGGACGAATTATACCGCTCACCCACCAAGGAGTCGTATGCCCAAATACTCCACCGGCGATTCGGCGGGTGGCGGCGGGAGCTGTGAACTCTGCGGGACATCGAGCGACGATTTGACCACGGCGACGGTCGCCGGGGCCGAACTCGACCTCTGTCCCGACTGTGTGCCCCACGGCGAGGGGGACCGGCGGTCGAGCCGCGATAGCGGAAGCCGTGACGGGGATTCCGGCGGCCGCGAACGGGACAGCCGACAGCGGGCGGCCAGAAACGTCGCCAAACTCGCGGATGCCCAGACGGGTGATTCCAGCCGCTGGGAGCGCGAGGGGACGAACTACGACCGCGACCAACTCCCATACCTCGTCTCGGGCTACGGTGACCGGGTGCAGAGTGCGCGCGAGGACGCCGACCTCGGCATCGAGGAGCTGGCCGACGAACTCGACGCCGACCCGAAGAGCCTCGATGCAATAGAGGAGGGGCGGGCCGCTCGCGCGGGCGTCGGCGGCTCGCTGGTCGAGGCGCTCGAAGACCGTCTCGACGTGACGCTCGTCGACGATTGAGGAGCGCCGTGCGGAACGGGAAATTTTTGCGCGTTCGGTGACGTGTGAGCGCTATGGACCTCACTGCCGAACAGCGCGCCATCCGCGACACCGTCCGGAAGTTTGCCCGCGAGGAAATCAGGCCCGAGGCCGAGCAAGCCGACCGCGAGGAGACCTTTCCCGAGGAGGTCTGGGATGGACTCGCCGAACTGGACATGACCGGGCTGACGACGCCCGAGGAATACGGCGGGTTCGACGCCGATTCGCTCACCTACAGTCTTGTCAACGAGGAACTCGCGGGCGGAATGTTGGCGGTGGTAACGGCGCTTTCGGTCCACTGTCTGGCCACCTCCTGTATCGCGGAATTCGGCGACGACGACCAGCGCGAGCGCTGGCTGCCCGATATGAGGGAGGGAAGACCCGTGGGCGCGTTCGCGCTCTCGGAACCCCACGCTGGCTCGAACCCCGCCGCGATGAGCACCGAGGCGCGGCGCGAAGGGGACGAGTACGTCATCAACGGCGACAAGCAGTGGATCACCAACGGCGACCGTTCCGGGGTCATCATCCTCTTTGCGAAAACCGACCGCGAGGACCCGAAAAGCATCACGCAGTTTCTCGTTCCGAAGGACACGGAGGGGCTGGAAGTCGGCCCCAAAGAGGACAAACTCGGGCTGCGCGCGAGCGACACGACGAGTCTGACGTTCGACGGCGCACGGATTCCGGCCGAGAACCGGCTGACTGAGGAGGGAAGGGGTCTGTCGGCGGCGCTGTCGATTCTCACCGGTGGGCGTATCGCCATCGCCTCTCAGGCTGTGGGTCTCGCCCAGCACGCACTCGACGAGTCGCTCGCGTATGCCCAAGAGCGCGAGCAGTTCGGCGACGCCATTAGCGAGATTCAGACGATTCGGCACAAACTCGCCGAGATGCGGACGAAGACGCAGGCCGCGCGGCTGCTGACACGGGCTGCGGCCCGGCGAGCCGACAGGGGCGAGGAGTATCGGGAAGCGGCGAGCATGGCGAAGTATTTCGCCAGCGAGAGCGCCGTCGACGTGGCCAACGAGGCCGTCCAGATCCATGGCGGCTACGGCTACACTACTGACGGCGGTGTCGAACGGCTCTACCGGGACGCCAAAATCACCACCATCTACGAGGGGACGACCGCCATCCAGAAGAACGTCATCGCGCGCGAACTGCTCGACTAACCGAAGCCGACTTCCCCCGTCCTGTCCTCCTCTCGGTATGACCGTCACCGTTCCCGAGGACGTCGAGGCCGTCGTCTACGACCTCGACGGAACGCTCGTGCGCCTCACCGTCGATTGGCAACGCGTCGAGACCGACATCGCCAGTATGCTCCGCGAGGAGGGTATCGACCCGGTCGGTCTCGATGCGTGGGCCATGCTCGATGCCGCCGAGGACGCGGGCGTCGAAAGCGAGGTGGAGTCGCTCATCGCCGCGGCCGAGCGCGACGGCGCACACGAGTCGCGTCGACTGGCCTTCGCCGACGAGATCGAAACCCGGCTCCCCGTCGGGGTTTGCTCGCTCAACTGTGAGGAAGCCTGTCGTATCGCGCTCGAAAGACACGACCTCGCCGAGCGGATGGGCAGCGTCGTCGGGCGCGATTCGGTGGCCGAACGAAAGCCCGCTCCGGAACCGCTGTTGGCCGCCGTCGAGGAACTCGGTGCGACTCCCGAGCGAACCCTTTTCGTTGGTGATTCGGCCGGTGACGCCGAGGCCGCCGAACGGGCCGGCACGCGCTTTTCCTACGTCGGCGACGGGCCGACGAGTTACTAAGTGTGGGTTCGGCGTGCATAGCCATAGACCGCCACTGCGACGAGAATCCAGACGACAGCACCGACGCGGACCGCAAAGGAGACGCGCGCGTTCCACGAGTCGAGGGGGGTACCCGCCGAGAGCACGGCGACGACCGGCGCGCCGACGACGATGGTGAGGACGAACGTGACCTGCATCACCCAGCCGTAGTCGACGCCCTCGGGGTCGCTGGTCTCGACGGGGTCGGGCACAGTCGGAGGTCCGCGCGCGCGGCGATAAGTCGTGTGGTCGCTCATCCGGATACGTTTAACCCCACCGGGTGTGAGAGGCGGGTATGCCAACGACAGTCGGCGAGTTCCGTGCCGGCGACGCGCCGCTGACGATGCTGACCGCCTACGACGCCCCCACTGCGGATGCCTGCGAGGCGGCAGGCGTCGACGCGATTCTCGTCGGCGACAGCATGGGTAACGCCGCGCTGGGCTACGATTCGACGCTCCCAGTCACCGTCGATGAGGTCGCCAGCCGGACGGGTGCGGTCGCGCGCGCGACCGAGGAGACGCTCGTCATCGCGGACATGCCCTTCCTGAGTTTCGGCGTCGACGAAGCCGAGAGTATCAAGAACGCCGGCCGGATGGTCAAGGAAGCGGGCGCACACGCAGTCAAGCTCGAAAGCGGTTCGCACACCGTGGAACTCACCGAGCGCCTCGCCGACCTCGGGATTCCGGTGATGGCCCATCTCGGACTCACACCCCAAAAAGTCAACCAGTTGGGCTACGCACGGCAGGGGACCAGCCGCGAGGCCGCCGAGGAGATCGCGGCGCTCGCCGACGCCCACGAGGAGGCCGGGGCGTTCGCGCTCGTGCTCGAACACGTGCCGGCGAACCTCGCCACGCAGGTCACCGATGAACTCTCGGTTCCGACCATCGGCATCGGCGCGGGTCCCGACTGTGACGGACAGGTGCTCGTCGCCAACGACGTGCTCGGACTCGGCGAGGGGCTTCCACCCTTTGCCGCGTCGTTCGGTGACGTTCGCGGCGAGATGGAAAAGGCGGTTTCAGGCTACGTCGACGCCGTCGAAAGCAAGGAGTTTCCGGCCGACGAACACAGTCACGTCGAATCGGAGCTAGACGACCTCTACTGAGACGGCTGGCGATGGCGGTTGCGGTGGCGGTCCTGGCGGATGAAGGGCGAGACCACGAACGGAGTGAGTGGTCGAGGGCTTCGGCGGTGCTGTGCGGTTGGCGGCGCGGTCGCGGAAAGTGGAGTCGTCAGACCGCGAGCGAGTGAAACGAGCGAGCGGGCCGAGGAACCCCCGGAGGGGGTGACGATGGCTTTTGGTGGAGGTTTTGCGAGCGAGCGGCCGCAGGCCGCGAGCGTGGTTCGAGACGGCGAAGCCGTCTCGTCATCACGAAAGGCGCTTCGCGCCTTTCGAACGATAGCAAAAGGTCCTACATGTAGCCGAGGTCGCGCAGGCGCTCCATCAGGTCTTCCTTGTCTTGGGCGCGGCCGGCGCGCTCGGTGGTGCCCTCCAAATCCTGGAGCCACGCGGGGTCCTCGTCGGATTTTTCCGTGCTGACTTCGCTGCCGAGCGAGCGGAAGCCGGCGAAGTATTTCGGGCTGATGGGGATGTCAGCGTTGGTGAGGCCGTTCGGCAGGTCGTCGGCGCTCTGGGGGACGTAGCCCTCCTCGGGGAAGCCTTCTACCGTCTCCGGCACCGCGAAGTTCCAGAAGGCGTCCCAGACGTCGCGCTCTTTGAACTGGACGATTGGCTGGATGCGGTCGTGGGGCGGGTAGATGTCGGGGTCGTGGCGCGGACTGAAGAAGGTCTCGTTCGCGCGGGCCTCCTGTTCGTCCCAGCGCACGCCCGAGATGACGCCGTCGACGTCGTACTCTTCGAGCGCGTCGTTGAGCGCCACAGTTTTCAAGAGGTGGTTGCCGACGTAGGTATCCAAGAGGAACGGGAAGGTGTCCTCCTCGTATTCGAGAATCTCCCGGACGTGATGTCGATTGTGCTCGGAGAGCTCCTCGATGGGGATGTCGTCGCCGGGTTCGAGCCCGTGTTCGTCGACGTAGTTACCGACGTCCTCGTTGCGCGCATACCGCACGTCGAGGTCCCACTCGTCGGCCCACTTCTCGACGAAATCGTGGATTTCGTCGAAGTGCTGGTAGTGGTCGATGAAGATGGCGGGCGGCACGTCGAGGTCGAAGCGCTCGGCGACTTCCTTGATGAAATAGAGGGTGAGCGTCGAGTCCTTCCCGCCGGTCCACATCACCGCGGGGTTCTCGTACTGTTCGAGACCGCGTTTGGTGACCTCGATGGCCTTCTCGATCTTGTCCTCGATGGTCGGGTAGTCCTCGGGGTCTTCGCCCTCGCCGTCGGTGTAGTCGACGTCGAGGTACTCCGGAAACTGGACTGACATGGCATAATGAGATATAATTACCTCCCTAAAAGCGTTTGTGACTTCGCTCCGGGTTGGTATGCTATCGCACGCTCAGCGTGTCGCACGGTACTCGCCGTGCTGGATGCCGACAAACAGCGTCAGCACGCCGAAGACGAGCAGGCCGCCGAGCACCATCATCACCGTGCTCATCGCCATCGGACTCATGAACGTGCCGATGGCGATGACAGCGAACAGCACCACGAACGCCCCGACCGTCTTCCCGAGATCGAACTCCATACCGACGCTTCGAGCGCCGCGAGAATAAGGGTTGGTAAACCGGTCGGTCGCCGTCGCGTCGTGGCCTCACCACGGAGCGAAGCCGGGGTCGACCTGCCGCTCGCGCTCGTCGATGTCGTCGATCTTCTCCACATCCTCGTCGTCGAGTTCGACGCCGAGGGAGGCCCAGTTGTCCGCGATGTGGTCGTCGCTGGTGGCCTTCGGAATCGCCGTAATGCCCTTCTCGCGGAGCCACGCGAGGCTGACCTGCGCCTCGCTGGCGTCGTGTTTGTCGGCGACCTCGGAAAGTTCGTCGACCTCGAAGACCTTCCCGCGGGCCAGCGGCGAGTACGCGACGAGTTCGATGTCGTGGTCGTCGCAGTACTCTCGAAGTTCTTCCTGCTGGAGCAGGGGATGGCACTCGACCTGATTGGCGAAGATCGGCTCGTCGAGCACTTCCCGAGCCTCGTCGAGATGTTCGGGTTCGAAGTTCGAGACGCCGATGCGGTCGATTGCGCCCCGGTCTTTGAGTTCTTCGAACGCTGGGAGGGTATCCTCGGGGTCGTACTCGCCGGACGGCCAGTGGGTGTAGAGCAGGTCCACCGCGCCCGTGTCGAGTTTGTCGAGGCTCTCGGTCGTGGAGTGAATCACGTCGTCGTAGTTCAGATTCGACTTCCAGACCTTCGTGGCGAGGAAAATTTCCTTGCGCGGGACATCTGCCTGTGCGATACCCTCGCCGACGCTCTCCTCGTTGCCGTAGGCCTGTGCGGTGTCGATGTGGCGGTATCCCATGTCGAGCGCGCTGCGGACGCTCTCGGCACACTGTTCGGGGTCCTCGTTCTCCCACGTGCCGAGACCGAGCATCGGCATGCCGCTGGCGCGCTCGACGCTGTCGGGACTGAATTGCTCTTGAGACATACACCGAACGAAAGGGACGACGACTGAAAAGCGGTTGGGAAACCGGCGAATCGGACCCGTTTCGCGCCCGATATCCCGACGGTGCGAACGGCCCTATCGCTCGAACATCCCGGTCGACATGTAGCGCTCGCCGCTGTCCCAGAAGACGGTAACGACGAGCGGGTCGTCAGTATCGGCGGTATCGCCAGCATTGGCATCGCTGGCGTCGTCGGCGAGGCGGTCGGCGACCCGGCGGGCAACGAGGTTCGACGCGCCGCTCGACTGGCCCACCAGAATCCCCTCCTCGCGGGCGAGTCGGCGACACTCCTCCTCGGCGGCATTGAGTGCGACCGTTTCGACTGCATCGAGCAGGTCGCTGTCCAAAATCTCGCTCACGAACCCCGGTCCCATCCCCTCGAAGTCGTCCGCGCCGGCCTCGCCGGTCGAGAGTACGGCGTTGGTTGCGGGTTCGACGGCCACGACCTCCATCTCGGGAAATTCCTCACGCAGCCGGCTGCCGATGCCAGTGATGGTCCCCCCGGTACCGACCGCGGCGACGAGCGCGTCGACAGTTCGGTTTTCCACCTGTTCGAGTATCTCCTCGGCGGTCGTCTCGTAGTGTGCGCGGACGTTCGCGGGGTTTTCGAACTGGCGGAGCTGGACCATTCCCTGATTTTCGAGTTCGTCGGCGCGCTCTCTGGCCTCGTCCATCTCCCCGTCGACGAGTTCGAGGTCAGCGCCGTAGGCGGCCATAATATTCCGACGCTCTTCGGATTTCGAGGCGGGCATCACGACCGTGAGGTCGTAGCCCTTCGCCGCCGCGACGACGGCGAGTCCGATGCCCGTGTTCCCGCTGGTCGGCTCGACCATGCGGTCGCCCGGCTCCAGTAGTCCATCCTGCTCTGCGGTCTCGACCATCGCGCGCGCCGGGCGGTCCTTCGCCGACCCGCCCGGGTTCTTCGATTCTATCTTCGCGGCGACGGTCGCCCCCGCCAGCGCGTCGACTGCCACCAGCGGCGACCCGATGGCGTCGAGAACACTGTCGTCCATCGGCAGCAGTACGTCGCCGGAGCCTAAACCGGTGACGGGATGGGAGCGAGGGCTACGTGATGGTCGTGTGAATCGACTCCTCGTTGAGTGCGAGATTGGTGGCGATTTCGGCGTTGCGGACGGCGTACTGAGCCGTCTGGGCGAGGCTGACGAGCACCTCGCGCACGCGAAGGAGTGCGTCGTTGCTCATCTCCGGCAGGTCGTCGAGGATTTCGCTCTCGCGGTCGTTGATGTCGGCGAAGCGGTCGCGCACCTCGACAGTCAGTTCGAAATCACGCTCGACCGCGGCCCGCACCGCGAGCTCGGAGATGTCGTCGACGGCATCGGTGAACTCCCTGATGCGTCGCATCGTCGCGTCGTCGACCTCGAGGGTGTGGCCCGGCGACTCCATCGCAATCGTGGCGATGTCCTCGGCGTTGTCGGCGGTGAGTTCGAGGTTCTTCGCGATGGAACGGTAGCCGATGAGCGGGAAGCCGTCCGCAAGCCCCACCGCTCGGGCGAGCGTCGGGTTCTGATAGGCAGTGAAGGTCAGCCGCAGGAGCAGGACGAATATCTTGTTCGCCTGGCGCTCGCGGTTCAGTGCGCGCTCGGCGAAGTCGGGGTTGCCGAGTGCGAGCGCCTTCATCGCCTCGTCGCGCATCGTCGAACCCGTCGATTCGAGCCGTTCGAGCAGGTTATCGAGCGTGAAGTCCTCCGGGTCGACCGAACACCGGATGGCGATGCGCTCGGGGGTTTCCTCGATGACGCCCAGCCCCATCAGTTGGGTCTCGGCGTTGTAGACGGCGTTGATGTGGGCCGAATCGAGCGTCCCCTCCTCGACCTCGATGTGGATGACCCGGCGACCGAGGACGTACTGGGCGACGATGGCGCGTTCGAGCGCGCTCGCATCCATGTTTGCGGCGTGAATCGTCGCTCGGGACTCCTCGGTCTGGGCGGATTCCGGCATCACAGTCAGGGTACCTTTCCCGCCCGAGCGCAACGACACCTCGTCGCCCTTCTCGACGCCGTGTTCGCGCGCCCACTCGGCGGGTAAGGTCATCGCCAGCGTCGAGGGACCGAGCCGCTGGACTTTTCGCGTTTCGACCATGCGAACACGGTGTCCCCAATCACCTTAATCTTCACTATACTCCACTAAACTATCCGCCCATCCTACTAGCGATACTGCTATACGACCTTCAGCAGCCGCCGCTCGACGCGGCCGATCCTGACTTTCCGCCAGCCCCGGAGGTCCTCGTCGAGGTCCCGGTCGCCGGTATCGACCCGCAGCACGCCGATGTCGTCGAGCTTGGACCGCGAGGCGACGATTTCGATCCCCGACTGTCGGAGGACGGCCGGCGAGAGCTGCTGGTTGCCCCGCCCGAAGACGAACCCCTGCCCGCCGATGGGCGAGACCATCACGACGCTGTGCTCGTCCAGGCTATCGAGAATCTCGTCGGCGCTCCCGTCCCTGACGAGCAGTTCGCCGCCCTCCTCGCCCGCCCGCCAGACGTCGACGCCGAGCGGACTGCCATCGAAGCCGAGTTCGCGCTTTATCGCACCGAGGGTGCTTCCGGGTCCCAGCACGTAGGTCACACCTGCTTCGACGTCGGCGGCGACGCCCGCTGCGAGCGTTGCGACGCTGCCGCCGGAGAGCTGCTTGCTCGATTGGAGTTCCTCGGCGACCGGAACCTCGGCAAGCCCTTTCAGTTCGCTCGTGACCTCGCCCGAGCGGTAGGCTGCCTCGTCGATGTCGTTGACCTCGCGGGTTGCGGTGCGTTCGAAGGTCGCCGCGATACGCCCGGCCGCACGCGGCGAGACCGCGAACACCGACGAATAGATCTTGACGCCGGCCGGCACGCCCAACATCGGTATCTCCCGGTTGCACTCGGCGAGCGTCTCGGCGACGTCGACCGCCGTGCCGTCGCCGCCGACGAACAACACGAGGTCCACGCCCGTCGTGGCGAACGCGCGGACGGCGTCGCGCGTGTCCGCGGCGCTCGTCTCTCCCGGTGGGTCGCTGACGGTCTCGTACTCGAAGCCGGCTTCGGTGACGACCGTCTCACCCATCGCTCCGCCGGCAACGAGCAGTTCGATATCCACCTCGGTGGCCGCAAGCGACTGGAGCGCCTCACGGGCACGCTCGGGTGCGCGCGGTTCGGCCCCGCGCTCGCGTGCCTCCGCGACCTTGCCGTCGGTTCCCTTCAATCCGACGCGACCGCCCATCCCGGCGATGGGGTTCACCACGAAACCGACACGTCGCATACCCTCCGTACTCCTGTCGCCGGCAAAAGCCGTCCGACTCGAACGACCTAAAGGGGCGGCCGGACAAGGATGGGCATGAACGCGGTACTCCTCCAGGAAGGCGTGCAGACGGGCATCATCAACGGGGCCGGTATCGTCGTCACCGTCGCGGGACTGGCCATCGTCGCCGCGTGGTGGGCGTATCTCTATCGCTGAGAGGGACTGTTGTGAGTGTTTTCGAGGGTCGTTGACTGCGGATTGCTCTGAGTTTGACGAACCGTTCGGTTTCACCATGCGGCACAGAATCACAACAGTCCCTCTGGCTCAGTCCTCGACGAGCGTGACGTGTTCGCCGAGCCAGTCGGCCGCCGCCGTGGCTTCCTCCCGATTCTCGCTCTGAACCTTGAGCCGGACGTGCTCGCCGGGGTAGCTTCCCACACTCACATCGAAACGCTCGCGGACCGCCTCGATCCTGTCGAGCAGCGCGCTCTCGGGTTCGTCGGCGTGGACCGTCTCGACGTGTTCGATGGTTCCAGAGAACTCCTCGGCGACCGATGCGAACATCGCCTTCATCTCGTCGGGCACGCCCGGAAAGACATAGACCGATTCGACGACACAGCCCGGCGCGACGCCCTCCTCGTTGTGGAGCACGCGCGCCCCGCTTGGGAGGTCGGTCGTGCCGGCGGCGAGGTCGTCCCGTTCGTAGCCGCCGTGTTCTTCGAGCCATGCCACCGCTTCGTCGCTTTCTTCGAGGTCGCGGTCGAACGCCCGCGCGACGGCGTCCATCGTCAGGTCGTCGTGGGTCGGCCCGAGACCCCCTGTGACGAGGACGGCATCGTAGCGCCCGTGGAGGGTAGTAATGGTGGCGGCGATCTCGTCGATACGGTCGGGGACGACGACCGCGCGCTCGACGTCCGCACCCCGTTCGGTGAGGCGCGTGCCGAGCCACGCGGCGTTCGTATTCACCGTATCGCCGGCCAGCAGTTCGTCGCCGACAGAAACCAGCGCGACGCGCATACCATACGCTGGGGGGCGAGTGCGGAAAAAGCCGTAGGTCCGGTCTCGAAAAGCGCGCGTTTCAGAGGTCCGACCACGCCTGCGCCGCCCGCGCCGTCCCGCCGACGTCACGGATCCAGCGCGCGGCGATACCCTTCTTCAGAACCTCCGCCGCCGGCCCGCCGAAGGTGTTGATGGGGACGCCGACGACGTCGTGGGCGACGGCCGCGTCGCCAATCGATACCACTGTGCCCTTGTCCTCGTGGGTCCACTCCGAAAGTGGCTGACCGTGGAGCGCGCGAGCGACGTTCCCGCCAGCGACCTCGGCGGCCTGCCAGGCGGCCTGTGCGGTCGGCGGGCATGGTCCATCAGGTTGGTCGACGATGGCCGAATCGCCCAGCGCGAACACCCGGTCGTCACTGGTCTCGAAGGTCGCGTCGGCGTTCACCCGGTTGTGTTCGTTTTCGAGGCTCGCATCGCCCATCGCGTCACGGCCCGTGATGCCACCGGTCCAGACGAACACGTCGTGGGCGAGCGATTCCTCGGACTGGAAGTGGATCTCCTCGGCGTCGGCTTCGGTGATGGGGTCGTCGGTCGAAATCTCGATATCGCGCTCCAGAAGGCGCTTTCTGAGCGCGCCCTGTAGCTCGGGGTCGTTGCCCGGGAATATCTCTTCGAGGGCTTCGACGAGCGTGATGTCGATTGGCGCGTGATGCATGTCACGGAACTCGGCGATCTCGCCGGCGGTCTGGATGCCCGAAAGCCCAGCGCCGCCGATGACGACCTGTGCGGGCTCGTCGGCGGTCGCCTCGCGGGCGGCTTCTTTCACCTGGTCGTGGATCTCGAAGGCGTCGTCGAGGCTCTTGAGCGTGAGCGAGTGCTCTTCGAGACCGTCGATACCGTAGTACGCGGTCTGAGAGCCGAGCGTGACGAGTGCGTAGTCGTAGGCTACCGTCGAGCCGTCAGCCAAGGAGACTTCGCGGTCGTCGCAGTCGAGACCGGTGACCTCGCCCTGAATGAAGCGGGTGCTCGGCGATTTGATGGACTCGATTGGTATCGTGACGTCCTCTTGGACGCTCGGGTCGCGGATACAACGATGGGACTCGTGAAGCACGAGGTGGTAGTCGTTGTCCGAGACCCAGACGAGGTCGGTGTCCTCGCCGAGGGCGTCTTCGAGGCTCATGATTGCACCGGCCCCGGCATAGCCAGCACCGAGGACGACAACCGTTTCGGTCATACCCGCCCTGCGCGGGCAGCCGTTACAAAGGCTTTGAAACGGCTCGCGGCGGCGTTCGGGTTGCCGTCGCGCTTGCAGGAGGTTTTAACCGTCGCGGCACCCAGCCGTGGGCATGGTCTCGCGGCTCGTTCTGGGATGTGGCGCTGTCGGGCGGACGCTCGTGAGCGCGCTCGCCGACCGACGCGGGTCGGTGCTGGTCTGTTGTGAGAACGAACACCGCATCGAGACCCTCCGCAGCGACCGCGTCGCCGCCCGACGGGCCGACCCGACCGACCCCGAAACGTTCGCTGCGGTGGCGCGACCGGTCGACGTCGTCGTCGTGGCCAGCGACGACCCCGCGGTGAACCGGGCGGCCGCCGACCTCGCCCGCGAGCACTACCCCGACGCCTTCGTCCTCGCGTACGCGGGCAAGGAACCCGCTGCCGAGACGCGATTGGAAATCGAGTCGGTCGCCGACCGCGTCATCGACGGCGAGGCGACCGCCGCAGCCGACCTCGTCGAGCGCGTCGGCGAGGCGAGCATGCGGCCCCGACGGCTCCGGCGCGTGCTCCGTTCCATCGAGGGAGCGCTCGCGGTCGTCACCCACGACAACCCGGACCCCGACGCGATAGCGAGCGCGCTCGCCCTCGGTGAGATAGCGCGCACGACCGGCCGCGAGGCGGACATCTGCTATTTCGGCGAGATAACCCACCAGGAAAACCGTGCGCTGGTCAACGTCCTCGACGTCGACCTCCGCGAACTCGAACCGGGCGACATCGACGACTACGATGGGATTGCCCTCGTCGACCACTCCCGGCCGGGCGTCAACGACCAACTGCCCGAGGACACCCCGGTGGACGTGCTCATCGACCACCATCCACCGCGCGCGCCCGTCGAGGCACGCTTCGTCGACCTCCGTAGCGACGTCGGTGCGACGAGCACGCTCCTCGTGGAGTACCTCCGCCAGTTGGGCATCGATATCGACGAGACCGTCGCGACCGCGCTGCTGTACGGGATTCGCGTCGACACCGACGACTTCCGGCGCGAGGCCTCGACGGTGGATTTCGACGCCGCAGCCTTTCTGCTGCCCTTTACCGACGAGTCGGTGCTCGAACGGATAGCGACGCCGAGCATGAGCGCCGAGACCCTGGAATCGATGGGACGGGCGATCTCCAACCGCGAGGTCCGCGGGTCGGTGCTCGTGAGCCACATCGAGGATCTCCACGAGCGCGACGCGCTCGCCCAGTCGGCCGACCAACTGCTCGATATCGAGGGCATACGGACGACGCTGGTCTACGGCATCATCGACGGCACAGTGTACTGCTCGGGGCGGACCCGCGGGGCGGCCCTCGACATCGGCGAGACGCTGCGGGACGCCTTCGACCGGATCGGCAGCGGCGGCGGCCACGCCGACATGGCCGGCGCACAGATTCCCCTGGGACTGCTCGGCGAGAGCGACGAGACCGAACTCGCCGACATCGTCCACGACCTCATCGTCGAGCGCTTTTTCACCGCCATCGAGGCGCGCCCGAGCGTGCGCTCGGCCGACCAGTTCACCGAGGACGACCGCGAGGACTCCGGCCCGGCACGTGGTTGATACTGCCGGTTGGAGGTGATACTGGCCTCAATCGCGCTGCTTTCCGACGGTTTTTCGCATAGCGAATGGACTTCCTTCCGACCGACGGGACGAGCGGGAGGCTTTTGTCCGCCGACGGCGAGTGCTCACCAATGGCCGAAGGGAGCGAGAAACCGCGGGTCGAAGACTACATGACTCGTGAGGTCGCGACCGTCTCGCCGGACGACACGGTTGCGGCGGTCGCGCGCCGTATCGCCGGGAGCGAAGAACACAGTGGTCTGCCGGTCTGTGACGGCCGCAACTGCATCGGGTTCGTCAGCGCCCGCGACCTCCTGCTCGCCGACGACGACGCGCTCGTTTTTACTGTGATGAGCGAGGACTTGGTGGTCGCCCACCCGGAGATGGCCCTCAGCGACGCCGCGCGCGTCATCCTGCGCTCGGGTATCCAAAAGCTTCCAGTCGTCGACGACGCCGGCAACCTCATCGGCATCATCGCCAACACCGACGTCGTGCGCAGCCAGATCGAGCGCGCCACGCCCGAGAAGGTGGGAAAACTCTCACGCACGCTCGAAAACATCCACGACGTCACAACGAGCGAGCAGCGCCGGCGCGTCGCCCTCGACAGCCTGACGCCAACCCAGTCGAAGGTCTACGGCGACGAACTCGAAGGCCGGAGCTACGAACTCGAACATGGATTGACCGAACCCCTAGTGGTGATCGACAACGATGGGGAACTGCTGCTCGCCGACGGCCATCACAGAGTGAAAGCCGCCGCCCAGTCGGGCATCGATGAGATGGACGCCTACGTCATCGTGGTCGACGAGCGGGTCGAACTCGGCATGGCCGAGACCGCCCGCAACGAGGGTCTCTCGACCATTGCCGACATCGCGGTGGTCGATTACGCCCACCATCCGCTCATCGAGAGCGTCGAGCGCCTCCAGAACCACGAGTAGGCGGCCGCCGACTACTCCGCTGCCCGGAACCTTCATTGACGACCCCGGCAAACGTTGCGCGCATGTACGACGAGGAGGACCTCGAAGCCATTCGGGAAGACAAGGAGCGCTGGGCCGACGAGACCCTCGACCCCGTGCTCGACCGCCACGGCGAACGCCAAGAGAACTTCGCCACGGTCTCGAATCTCGAAGTCGACCGACTCTACACGCCCGAGGACGTTTCGGATATCGACTACGACGAGGATTTGGGATTTCCCGGCGAGGAACCCTATACCAGAGGAGTGTATCCGACGATGTACCGCGGGCGGACGTGGACGATGCGCCAGTTCGCCGGGTTCGGGACCGCCGAGGAGACCAACGAGCGCTTTCACTACCTCGTCGACGAGGGGCAAACTGGGCTCTCGACGGCCTTCGACATGCCGACGCTGATGGGCATCGATTCGGATGACCCGATGGCCGACGGCGAAGTCGGGAAAGAGGGCGTCGCCGTCGATACCCTCCGGGACATGGAAATCCTCTTCGACGGCATCGACCTCGAAGACGTTTCGACCTCGTTTACCATCAATCCGAGCGCCCCAGTCATCTATGCGATGTACGTCGCACTCGCCGACAAGCGCGGGGTTTCCCGCGAGAAGCTCCGCGGGACCATGCAGAACGACATGCTGAAGGAGTTCATCGCCCAGAAGGAGTGGGTCATCCCGCCCGACCCGTCGCTCGACCTCGTGACCGACACCATCGAGTTCGCCGTCGAGGAGACCTCCAACATCAAGCCCGTCTCGATTTCTGGCTATCACATCCGCGAAGCCGGCTCGACGGCGATTCAGGAACTCGCCTTCACGCTCGCCGACGGGTTCGCGTACGTCGAGGACGCGATGGAGCGCGGACTGGACATCGACGCGTTCGCCCCGCAACTGTCCTTTTTCTTCAACTCGCACAACTCGCTGTTCGAGGAGGTGGCGAAGTTCCGGGCCGCCCGGCGCATCTACGCGCGCGTGATGGACGAGTGGTACGGCGCTGCGGACCCGAAATCCAAACAGTTGAAATTCCATACCCAGACCGCCGGCCAGAGCCTCACCGCCCAGCAACCCCTGAACAACGTCGCACGGGTGACGGTGCAGGCGCTTGCGGGCGTTCTCGGCGGCACGCAGAGCCTCCATACGAACAGCTACGACGAGGCGCTTGCGCTGCCGAGTGAGCAAGCGGTACGGGTCGCGCTGCGCACCCAGCAGATAATCGCCGAGGAGTCTGGCGCGGCGGACATCGTCGACCCGCTCGGTGGAAGCTTCGCCGTCGAGAGCCTCACCGACGAGACCGAGGCAAAGGCGATGGCCTACATCGAGGAGATTCGGGAGATGGGCGACGGCTCGGTGCGCGATGGCGTGCTTGAAGGCATCGAACAAGGTTATTTCCACCGCGAGATTCAGGACGCCTCCTTCGAGTATCAAGAGCGCGTCGAGGAGGGCGAGGAGACGGTCGTGGGGGTCAACGCCTACGAGTCCGACGAAGACACCAAACCCGAGATGCTCCACGTCGATGAAGGGGTGCAAAAGCGCCAGCGCGAGCGCCTCACAGAGGTGAAGGCCGACCGCGACGACGCGGCCGTCGAGGACGCACTCGACACGCTCGGCGAGGTAGTCGAGAGCGGCGAGAACGCCATGCCGGCCATCGTCGAGGCGGTCAAAGTGGGCACGACGATGGGCGAGATCATGGAGCTGTTCGAGCGCCGCCACGGCTCCTACCGCGAGACCGTCGGCGTGGCCTGATTCGGGCGCGTCGACACGCGCTCGGCGTCTTTCGTCGGTCCAGTTTTCGTCGCCGTTCGCGGTCGAGTCGGTACTGGGACAACAATTATGTGCCACGGTGCCGTCGGCCACATTTGAGGACGACAATTCATGGCAACAGACGACGAGTTGACGATAGAATCACGGCTGGCCGAACAGGACTACTTCGAGCCACCGACGGCGTTCGTCGGGCAGGCGAACATGGCCGACCCGGCGGTCTACGACCGCTTCGACGAGTTCCCCGACGGGTTCGAGGAGTACGCAGAGATGCTCGATTGGGACGAGCGCTGGGATGAGGTGCTCGACGACTCGAACCCACCCTTCTACGAGTGGTTCGTCGGCGGGAAACTGAACGCCAGCCACAACTGTATCGACCGCCACCTCGACGAGCGCAAGAACCAGACCGCGCTGCTGTGGGAGGGCGAGGACGGCGAGCAGCGCAACGTCAGCTATCAGGACCTCTACCGCGAGGTCAACGCAATGGCCGCCGCACTACGGTCGGCGGGCGTCGAGGAGGACGACATCGTCACCATCCACCTCCCGATGGTGCCGGCGCTGCCCATCACGATGCTCGCGTGTGCACGCATCGGCGCACCGCACAGTGTGGTCTTCGCCGGATTTTCGGCGAGCGCGCTCGCCGAACGGGTCAACGACGCCGATTCGGACCACGTCGTCACCATCGACGGCTACTACCGCCGCGGCGATTTCCTCGAACACATCGAGAAGGCCGACGACGCGATGGACGAGATCGACGGCTCGCCCGAGGTGCTCGCATGGACGCGCCACGACGAACCACAGGTTGACGTCAGCGACGACTACACGATGGTCGACGACCTTCTCGAAGACCACCGGGGCCAACGGGTGGAGCCGGTCAGCCGCGACGCCGAGGACCCGCTCTTTCTCATGTACACCTCGGGGACGACGGGCAAGCCGAAGGGCTGCCAGCACCGGACAGGAGGGTATCTCGCGTATGCGACGGGCACCGCGAACTACGTCGAGGACATCAAGCCGGGCGACACCTACTGGTGTTCTGCTGACATCGGCTGGATCACCGGCCACAGCTACATCGTCTACGGGCCGCTCGCGCTCGGCACCACCTCGGTGATGTACGAGGGCACGCCCGACTACCCGCACAAGGGTCGGACGTGGGAGATCGCCGAGAAGTACGACGTCGACATCTTCCACACCTCGCCGACGGCGGTCCGGCAGTTCATGAAGTGGGGTGAGGAGGAACTGGAGGGCTACGATTTCGACTTCCGACACATGACGACCGTCGGCGAGCCGATCCAGCCCGAGGCGTGGCTGTGGTACTATCAGCACATCGGCGACGAGGACGCCGTCATCGTCGACACGTGGTGGCAGACCGAAAACGGCGGGCACATGATTACCAATCTGCCGGCGATTCAGGACATGAAACCCGGCAGCGCCGGCCACCCGGCCCCGGGAATCGAACCGGCCATTCTCGACGACGAGGGCACCGAAATCGCGGCCGAATCCGGCGAGGCGGGCAATCTCGCCATCACGCGGCCGTGGCCAGGCATGCTCCAGACCATCTACGGCAACGATGAACGGTTCATCGAGGAGTACTGGGAACGCTTCTCAAATACGGACTCCGACGACACCGACGACTGGATATACGAGGCGGGCGACGCGGCCGTGCAGGGAACCGACGGCTACTACCGCATCCTCGGCCGCCTCGACGACGTGATGAACGTCGCCGGCCACCGGTTGGGAACGATGGAGCTCGAAAGCGCGGTCGCGGAGGTCGAGGACGTCGCCGAGGCGGCGGTCGCCGCGCGTGACGACGCCGAGAAAGGTCAGGTGCCCGATATCTACGTCACCGTCAGGGAAGGTGTCGAGGAGAGCGAGGAACTGCGCGAGCGCATCGTCGAATCGGTCGAGGAGGGCATTGGCAAGTTCGCTCGGCCGTCGAACGTGCTGTTCGTCGACGAACTGCCGAAGACACGTTCGGGCAAGATCATGCGCCGGCTCCTGGAGGACATCTCCAACGACGAGGAGCTCGGCAACACGAGCACGCTCGCCGACCCGAGCGTGCCCGAGACGATTCGCGACCAGATACAGGCCGACTGAAACGCGGCCGAAAACCGCACCGGCGACGGCGCATTATTATCAAATATACAGTATTAGAGTAAAAACATCCGTCAGTAGCCAGCAAAAAGCTCTTGTGTTGTGATCTTTCGCCGTCAGTCATTTTCGAGCATCGAAACCGTTATTAGGACTCCTTCATAGTCGATACCATGTCCCAAGATGACATGGTCCGCGACCGCCGGGATGTGCTGAAACTCACCGGAGCAGCGGGAACCGCCGGCATCGCTGGACTCGCAGGATGTCTCGGCGGTAGCGGCGGTGGTGGCGGCGGTAGCGGGAACGGGAGCGGTGGCGGGAACGGGAGCGGTGGCGGGAACGGGAGCGGCGGTGGAAACGGGAGCGGCGGTGGCGGGAACTATCCTTCCATCGGGAACTTCCCCGTCGAGGGAGATACCGCGACCTTCGGGTTCACCGTTCCGCTGAGCGGTTCGTATCAGGAGGAAGGACAGGACGAGCTTCGGGCGTACAAACTCGCCGTGAAACATCTCAACAACGGCGGCGGCTGGGTCAATCTATGGGGGGACGTGAGCGGCAACGGGGTTCTCGGCAAGCAGATAGACTACGTGAAAGGTGATACAGCGACGGACCCCGACACGGCGCGCAACGCCGCACGGACGATGATCAGCCAGGACAACGTCATCATGTTCACCGGCGGCTCCTCAAGCGCGGTAGCGGTCGCACTGGAGAGCCTCGCCCAACAGGAGAAGGTGCAGTATCAGTGCTGTCTGACTCACTCGAACGCCACCACCGGTTCGGACTGCCGGCGGTACGGCTTCCGCGAGGTGTTCAACGCCTACCACACGGCGAAAGCGCTCGTGCCGCCGGTCACGAAGGCCTACGGGAAGAACAAGAAGTTCTTCCAGATGTACGCTGACTACACGTGGGGCCAGACCGTCCAGTCCTCGATGAAGCGGTTCTTCGAGGAGGCGGGCTGGTCGCAGGTCGCCTCGGTCCCGACCGAACTCGGGACCTCGGACTTCTCGACGGTGCTCTCGGAGGCACAGAGTTCCGAAGCATCAGTGCTGTTCGTCGTCGAGTACGGTCTCGACGGCGCGAACGCGCTGAGTCAGGCCCAGAACATGGGTCTCACCGAGCAGATGGAACTCGTCGTGCCGTTGTACAACCAGCTGGTGGCCGACGGCGCGCCGAAGGCGATTCCGGGCGTCTACGGCACCGTCGCGTGGGACTCGGAGATCGACAACAAGCCATCGCGGACGTTCACGAAGGCGTTCCGAAACGAGTACGACCGCACGCCGTCGGGACCGGCCCAGCTCGCCTACGCCCAGACCTTCCAGTACGCGGCGGCCGCAGAGCGCGCCGGCACGTTCTACCCGCCGGAGGTCATCAAGCAGCTCGAAGGCTACCAGTACGACAACGCGGGTATGGGGAAGGAGACGATGCGCAAGTGCGACCACCAAGCCCAGCGGAAAGTGCCGGTCGCGCAGGGACGACCGGAGAACAAACAGCAGCCGGGCAACCGGCTGAAGGTCACCGACCTCGTCTCGCGCCAGGACGTCGTCTATCCCTGTGATGGGGGACCGGCGGCCGAATGTCAGCTCGGCTCCTACGAGTAGAGGGGACGAACGACCATCCACCGGGACGGACAGCGAGCCATCTGCAACTACATGAAACCGAAACCCACCACACGGACCGTTCGCACCGACGACCGAAAGCACCGAACCGACCGCTCGAATCGGGTGAGTCGATGACTCTCCTCACGGACGTGGCGCGGCTTCTGGTTCAGGGTCTCCAGCAGGGGTCGATATACATCCTGCTCGCGGTCGGTCTCTCGATAATCCTCGGCACGCTCAAATTCGTGAACTTCGCCCACGGCGCGCTGTACCTCATCGGTCTCTACGTCGGCATGTTGGTCGCCCAGACGACGACCGTTCGCGGACAGGTCGCCGAGTGGGGGTTCTCGACAGTGGGTCTCGACTGGGGGTTTCTGGCCGCGCTCGTCATCGCACCGCTGGTCGTGTTCGTGGTCGGGCTGGCGATGGAACGGTTCGTCGCGCGGCCGTTCTACGGCCGGTCGGACGTCGACCAGATACTGTTCACGTTCGGTCTCGCCATCGTCATCCAGCAGCTGTTTCGGGTGCTGTTCAGCGGGTCGAGCTACTCGCTTGCCCGTCCCGCGTGGGCGCAGGGCACCGTTCCGCTCCCCATCGTCGGGGGCTTCGCGGCGTGGCGGCTGTTCATCATCGGTATCACTGCGGTGCTGGTGCTTGGCGTGTTCGCGCTCATCGAGTTCACGGACTTCGGGCTGGTGGTGCGTGCGGGCACACAGGACGCCGAGATGGTGCAGCTTCTGGGCATCGAAATCGAGCGCGCATATCTCATCGTCTTCGCCATCGGTGCGGCGCTCGCGGGCATCGCGGGCGTTCTCAGCGGTCCCATCGGGCAGGTCAACCCCACGGTCGGCACCGACATCCTCGTGCCGGCGTTCATCGTCGTCGTTATCGGTGGGCTGGGCAGCATCCGCGGGGCGGTACTCGGCGGGCTGATTCTCGGGTTCACCGAGGCGTTTTTCGTCCTCTGGTCGCTGTCGATTCCCTCCCTCGGCATCGAGTACGGTTTGAGCCAGTGGGCACCGGTCGCCATCTACGTCATCGCCGCCATCATCCTGCTGGTCCGTCCGCAGGGCTTGCTCGGCAGGGAGGTCGATATCTGATGGTGGCGAACGCACGCGGTCGTCGCCACGGGGTGGCACGGATGAGTAGCGTCGAAGCTCCGCTTCGGCCAACGAACGGCGACCACGCGGGTGGTCGCCGTGAGTGACGAGGGCGCAAGCGCCGGCGAGGGCAAGACGTTCGGCAGCGTCGCCCAGCAGGTCCGGAACCGGTGGTCGGCCGTGATAAGCGGCGAGGCGACCGTCGTCCTCCTCACCGTCGTCGGGGTCGTCCTCTTTCCGTATCTGTTCGTGCGCGCGCCGGTCATCGGCGACGTCCTCAACGGCACGCAGTCGCTCGCCGGGCTGATACTCATCTGGGGGATTTTCGCGCTCGGGTTCGACTTATTGCTCGGGCGGACGGGTCTGCTCTCGTTTGGCCACGCCGCGCTCTGGGGAGCCGGAGCCTACGGGGCCGGGTGGGTCATCGTCAACGTCACCGCCGCGCCGCTGGTCGCGCTGGTCGTCGGGACGGTCCTCGCTATCGTGCTCTCGTGGCTCATCGGCTGGCTCTCGCTGCGCCGGGGCGGCATCTACTTCGCCATCCTGACGCTCGCGTTCGGCCAGATGATATACTACACCGCCCTCGGGCCGGCCGCGGGCATCACCGGCGGCGACAACGGTCTCACGGGTGTCGACCCCGGACCGCTGCTCGGAACGTTCACCCTCGACAGCGAACTGCCGTCGATGGCCGGCACGCTGCTCGGAAACTGGATATACGTGCTCGTCGCCACGGTGCTCGTGCTGTCGGTGGTGGCCGTGCTCCGGATCCTGAACTCGCCGTATGGGACCGTGTTCCGCGCCATCCGGGAGAACGAACAGCGCGCGGAGTTCGTCGGGCTGAACACGTGGCGCTACAAGCTGATGGCGTTCGTTCTCTCTGGCACCTTCGCCGGCGTCGCGGGGGCGCTATTTGCGATTCACAGCCAGTACGTCCCGCTGTCGTCGCTGTACTGGGAGACCAGCGGCGAGGTCGTCATCATGACGGTGCTCGGCGGCGTCGGCACGCTGTTCGGCCCGATATTCGGCGCGGGGCTGTATCTCTATGTCGAAATCATCGTCGGTAACGGCCACCCGTTCGACTGGCTCGTCCCGTACTGGCATCTCGTGCTCGGCATCGTCTTCGTCGCGGTCGTCGTCCTGCTGCCCGAGGGCATCTGGGGTGGCGTCCGCACCCTTCGGGAGTGGGTCGGCACGCGACTGCGGGGTGAGCGGTGATGGCGCTGCTCGAAACCAGCGGGCTGACCAAGCGGTTCAACGGTCTCACGGCCGTCGATGGGGTCGACCTCGCCATCGAAGCCGGCGAGCGCGTCAGCGTCATCGGGCCGAACGGCGCGGGCAAGACCACGCTCATCAGCCTCATCACGCGCCAGCTCGACCGTACCGAGGGCGAAATCGTCTTCCATGGTGAATCGATCACCGACGACGCGCCCCACGAAATCGTCCAGCGAGGCATCAGCAAGTCCTTCCAGACCGCCTCCATCTTCCCCGACTTACCTGTGGAGGAAAACGCCCGCATCGCGGCCATCGCCGCCGAAAACGGCTCGTTTCGGTTCGACTTCTTCAGACACGAGCAGAGCTATCCCGGAATCGCGGACGCAGCGCGCGAGACGCTCCAGTCGGTGGGGCTGTGGGACCAACGCGAGACGGCGGCGAAGAACCTCCCCTATGGCGACAAGCGCCGACTGGAACTCGGCATCGCGCTGGCCGCCGAACCGGAGCTGCTGTTGATGGACGAACCCACCGCCGGGATGAGTCCCGAGGAGACGAACGCGACCGTAGAGCTCATCGAATCGGTCAAAGAGGAGTTCGGTCTCACCTTTGTGCTGGTCGAACACGACATGGAGATCGTCTTCAACGTCTCCGACCGCATCGTCGTGCTCAATCGGGGGCGGGTCATCGCGGAGGGACCGCCCGACGATATCCGCGAAAACGAGGACGTACAGGCGGCGTATCTCGGCGGGGGTGGTGAAGCGTGAGCCTGCTCGAACTCGACGCCGTCGATGCCCACTACGGCGAGAGTCACATCCTCCGTGACGTCTCCATGAGCGTCGAGGAGGGCGAAATCTGTGCGCTGCTCGGGCGCAACGGGGCCGGCAAAACGACGACGCTGCGGTCGATTGCCGGCACGACACCGCCCGAGGTGCGGGACGGTACCGTCACGTTCGCTGGCGAGGAGATAACGGGTATGGCGGCCGAGGACATCTCCGTGCGCGGCATCTCGCTCGTGCCCGAGGAGCGCCGCGTCTTCCCCGACGAGACCGTCGGCGAGAACCTCCACATCGCCGAGACCGTCCGCGCGCTGCCGAACCGCATCGGGCGGTCGCTCGGCTTCGACGGGGAGGCGATGTCGGACGCGGAGGTCTTCGAGTTCTTCCCACGGCTCGAAGAGCGCCGGGACCAGAAGGCGGGCACCCTCTCGGGCGGCGAACAGCAGATGCTCGCCATCGGCCGCGCGCTCAAACAGCACACCGACCTCCTGATGCTCGACGAACCCTACGAGGGGCTGGCCCCGCAGATCATCGACGCCGTCGAGGCGGCCATCGACCGCATCCACGAGGACGGAACCACCGTCCTGCTGGTCGAACAGAACGCCATCGCGGCGATGAACCTCGCCGACCGGTGTTACGTCCTCGACCAGGGTGAGATCGTCTTCGAGGGCAGCGCCGAGGAGTTGAGCGACGACGACCGCACTCGCGAGCGGTACCTCGGTGTCTGATGGCCGACCACGACCACACCGACGCGATGGACGGGCCGGTGGCGAACGGTGGGATGGACGCCGAACGACTCGTCGCAGCACTCGTCGACGGCGGCGTGCTGTCGCTCGATGCGGACGGCACCGCCGCGACGACCACCGCCTTCGAGGACACCCGCGGCATCTATCACGACAGCTACGCATCGGTTCCCGAAAGCGACTACCACGAGGCGGTCGCCGACGCCTTCGGGTTCGAATCGACCGAACGAGCCGCGGCCCGCATCGACGCGCTCGGCGTCACCCGCGAGGAGTTCATCGCGTTCCTCGCACTCGATTCGGAACTCGATGAGGGGTACTCGACCGCGACGCTCGCGCGGATGGCGGCGGTCGTCACGGAACTCGATCCGGAAACGCCCGTCCCCGAGGACGTCGAGACGCTGACCGACGAGACCTACCCGGCGTTCGTGGCCGACCACGACCGCGCAATCGTCACCGTCTGGAAACACCACTGTGACCCCTGCGAAGCAATGAAAGAGGAGCTGGACGCCATCCTGGAGCGGATACCGGATGGCGTCGCCGTCGGCGGCATCGACGGCAAACATGCGCCCTCCTTTCGCCGCGCGTACGACGTCGATGCGGCCCCGGCGATGGTGTTGTTCGAGAACGGCGAACTCCGGGAGGGGTTCACCGGCCGGGCGACGCCCGACCGTGCCGCGGCGGCGTGTGTGGAGGCGTACGAGTCGTGAGCCTACGCACCGGGACCCGACCCCGTTATCTGCACGGGACGGTCGGCACTGAGAATCAACGACTGGGCGACGCTGCCGAACAGCGCCTTGCCCGCGGGGCTTCGCTTCCGCCCGCCGATGTAGATGGTATCGGCGTCGTGCTCGTCGGCCACCCGGAGAATCGCGTCGGTCGGGTCGCCGCTCTCGCCGACGACCGACGCCTCGATATCGGCGTCGTCGAGCGCATCGAGTGCGCGCCGAACGGACGTGACCTGTGTCGCGGACGCCCCGGACGGGTTGTCGCCGAAGACGTGACAGACGGTGACGTGGACGCTCTCGGCGGCCGCCGGCAATGCGGTGACGGCTGCAATCAGCCTGTCGAGACCCGTTCCGTCCGCATCGACACACAGCAGGACGTCGTACATGGGCGGGACTGCGGGGAGTGATGACTTAGCTGTTGTGACGAACGGGGCACGATGACGCGACCATCACGAGTCGATGGAATCGGACGTCAGGCCGCGGCCGTGGCGCTCGTGGTGTTGGTCGTGCTCTCCGGGTGCAGCGCCATCCTCGATGACGATAGCCAGAAGACGGCAACGCTCACCCCAGCAGCCGTGCCGACCGACCAACCGACGCCCACGCCCGCCCCGCGACTCGCACCGGGACTCACGGCGGCGCGCGTCGAGAACGCCAGCGCGCTCGCGGCGGCACACGACGCTACCCTCGACGGCACGTCGTTCACCGTTCGTGAAACGACGGTCTATCGAGCCGCAAACGGGACGACGATTCGTCGAGTGACGAGCGTGACTCGGGTCGGCGGCGACGGGCGAGTCAGCGTCACGAGGCGATGGAACGGAGCAACGACGCTGCGGCGCAGTGTGTCCTATTTCGACGGGACACGCCGACTGGTGGCGACAACCAGGGACGGCGAGACGACCTACCGCCGAACGCCGGCAACGGCCACCGAACCAATCGCTGCCGAGACGGATCGCAAACGGATAGCGCGAACGTTCACCGTCGCCGAGGTACACGTCGCCGACCGCATCGAGAGCCGTGAGACGACGGCGTATCGTCTCGTTCCGGACGAACGACCAAGCGCCACGCCCGGCCGGTCGGTTCGTGTCCATGCCACCGTCACCGCTCGCGGTCTGGTTCGCAACTACACGCTCGACCAGCGACTCAGCGGTCGAGCTGACGACGTGTCGTCCATCCACGTTTCGACGCACTATGCCGCCATCGGCTCGACGGCCGTCGAGCGACCCGCGTGGTACGAGCGGGCGATGGCCGAGACGAACACGACGGTCAACGCTGCCACGAGGCACATGAGTCACGGTGGCCGTCAGTAATCGCCGGGTTCGCCCGCGACCAACACCGGGCGGTCGGTGTTGACCATGACCGACTGCGCGCCGCTTCTGAGCTGTGCCTTCCCGGCCGGCGAGCGCTGTCGGCCGCCGACACAGATGAGGTCGGCCTCGCGGTCGGTCGCTATCTCGACGAGCGCGGTCGGCGGGTCGGTGGATACCGTCTCGACGGTGCTGTCGATGTCGTGCTCGTCGAAAAACGAGACGACCCGAGCGGTGTCCGGCGTATCGGCGGATGAACCGCCCGCCTGTACCACCACGACCGCGAGTGATTCCGGCGGTGCGGGCAGGTCGGCGATGGCGTGGGCCTTTCGCAGCGTGCGCTCGTGGTCGGTACCGACACCCATGACGACGGTGTACATGGTGAAGCCATCGGGGCGCGCCGCCTTACCGGTCTCGATTAGCCGTAGCGCCGAGCGATGAACCGAACGGCGAGCAGGAGCACCCCGAGGATGGTCGCAAGCGTCACCATCCCGTAGACCGCGAGACCGAGGGGGGTCGGCGGCATCTCGATGAGGAAAAACAGCCGGACCGAGCGGAGCGCGTTCGGGCCGACCATCCCGAGGAGAAATCCCATCACTCCGGCGATGCCGACGGCAACGAGATAGATGACGAACACGACGCTCCGGCCGCTGTAGTCCGCTTGCCCTCGGCGTGTTGGAGTCTCGGACACGCGACTCCTACCGCTCGCCGGAAGATTAGCCTTTTGTCCGCGTGTCCGCTACTCGCGCCATGAACGAAAAGGAAGTCCTCTTGGTCGTGCTTGCGGGCATCGCAACGCTGATGGCGGTCATGGCCGTCGTCCTCGTCGCTACCAGTTGAATCGCTGAAAAAATCGAACGGTTCGAGAGGAGTTCGACCGGCTATTCGGCGTCGGTTGCGTCAACGTTCTCGCCACCGTCGGTTCTGGCCGCGTCCTCCTCGCTTCCAGAAGACTTGCTTCGTTCGTCCGGCGAGGATCGCGCGCCCTCGGCACGCTCACCGCCGTCGGCGATGGCCGTCTCCATGCGGCGCTCGTTCCACGCCCATTCGTTGGTGAACTGGTTGGTCTCCTTCAAGTCCCACGGGTCGTTGGTGTCGAGGGTGGGCGCTTCGTACCACGACTGGACGATGTTCCAGATCCAGATTATCTGACCGACCAGCAGGATGAACGCGCCGAGGGTCGCCAGCTGGTGGAAGACCGTTATCATCTCCTGGGGACCGACGCCGAAGGTGTAGGTCGCATACCGTCGCGGCATGCCGAGATAGCCGAGCAGCAACATCGCAAAGAAGGTGAGGTTCGTCCCGATCATCGACAGCCAGAAGTGCCACTTCGCGAGGCGTTGCTGGTACATCTTGCCGGTGAAGATGGGGAACCAGTAGTAGATGCCGGCGAACACCGCGAAGCCGATGAGACCCATGATGATGTAGTGGAAATGACCGACGATGTAGTAGGTGTCGTGCAGCACGAGGTCGATGGGGATGGCCGCGACGAACACGCCCGTGACGCCGCCGAAGATGAAGTTCGAGATAGCACCGATACAGAACAGCATCGGTGCAGTGAGGTTGAGGCTCCCGCCCCAGAGCGTGGTCGTCCAGTTGAACACCTTCACGGCGCTCGGAATGGCGATGGCCAGCGAGACGGCCATGAAGCTCGCGCGGATGCGGGGGTCGATACCCGTCGCGAACATGTGGTGTGCCCAGACGCCAAAGGAGAGGACGCCGATGGCCAGCGTCGAGTAGACGATGAACTTGAAGCCGAACAGCTTTCGTCCGGCGAACTTCGGGATGATCAGGCTCAACAGCCCCATCGGCGGTAACACGAGGATGTAGACCTCGGGGTGGCCGAAGAACCAAAAGAGGTGTTGCCAGAGTATCGGGCCGCCACCCTCCGCGAGGAAGAACGTCGTGCCGAGGTTGCGGTCGAACAGCAGCATGATGAGCGCGCTGCCCAACAGGGGAAAGGCGAAGAGAATCAGCCCCGACTGGGTGAGCATCGTCCAACTGAAGATGTCGAGGTTCGCCCAGTTGACGTCGCTACCGCGCTCGCTGAAGATGGTGGCGATGAAGTTTATCGCGCCCATCGTCGCCGAGATACCCGTGAGATGTAGCCCCAAGAGCATGAAATCGACGCCCAGCCCGGAGACCCCACCCTGCGTACCGGTGCCGACGCCGGCCGACAGTGGCGTGTACATCGTCCACGCGGTCTGTGCGGGCTGAATGTCGGTAAACGGCGTGACGAAGAAGCCGGCCCAGACCAACAGCGCCCCCGGCGGGAGCATCCAAAAGGCGATGGCGTTGATGCGTGGGAAGGCCATGTCGTCGGCGTCGATAAGCAGCGGGATGAAGTAGTTACCGAAGGCCGACAGTATCGGGGTGCCGAACAGGAACAGCATCGTGATACCGTGGCTGGTCATCAACGAATTGTAGAACTGCGCGCCGATGATGTCCTCGGCGGGCGCGAGGAGTTCGGTCCGCATCAGGATGACCATGATGCCACCGACGGCGAACGCGATGGTGGCATAGACGCCATAGAGGAGACCGATGTCCTTGTGGTCGACGGTCGTCAACCAGCGGATGAGGCCGCCGGGTTTCTCTTCGTGTGCGTAGTCGCTCTCCTCGCCAACGGCACCGCCACCGCCGGCAAGCGGCGTGTACGAGCGCCAGTCCTCGATGCGGCTGAGCCAGACGGCCACGCCCGCCAGGAACAGCCCCATCAACACTGTCAGGGCCAACTGGGCTTCTACCATGCATCGTGGTGGAACCCACAGGGTAAAGAATCCTTAGATTCCGGCCGCCCCCGGACGCCAATCGCAGGACGAAACCGGTCTTTGCGATACCGGTAGTGGCGTCAGTTCGTGGCGTTTTCGTCGGCGTCTGCGTCGCTGTTCCCCTCGTCTTCGACGTCGGTTTCGGCGTTAGGTTCCTCCCCGGAGGTCTCCGGATGGTCGTCGCTCGTCAGTTCGTCTTCGACGCCGCTTTCGAGCGTCGCGTCGCTCGCCGAGAGTTCGCCGGCGGCCGCCCCGCTCTCCTCGTCCCGCGCGACCGCCCGTCCGGAGACGAAGGTGACCAACGCGAGGACGACGAACGGGACGACCAACAACCCCATGCTGATGGCGGTCACGAACGGGTCGAACTCCCACGGGGTGACGAACAGGAAGACGAGGACGAAAAAGAGGATGATTCCGAGCGGAACGATGTTGACCGTGAGGTCGAGGAGGGTCTCGCGGTCGAACGTGCGCTCTGACATGAGCGGGAGTTTCGGCGGGCCGGATAAATAGGTTGTCGGTTCGCCACCCGGGTCCGACCGACCGTCAGATGGGTTCGCCCTCGGCGAAACGCCCGCCGGTGCCGATGACGACCGCGATGACGCCCGCGATGAGCAACTCGACGCCACGGGCGACGATGCCGTTCGGCTGGCCGATGACGCCCGCGACCGCGCCGAACGTGATGCTGTCGAGTTGAGTCACGGTGACGAGCATACCGAGCACACAGAGCACGACGCCGAGCCCCGCGAGTAGGGTCCACGGGCGCTCGGCGTAGCCCGATTCGAGGACGATGCCGGTGATGGCTCCCACGAACAGCAGGAGACCGCCGACGGCGACGGCGAACACGTTGAACAGCAGGCCAAGCTCCGAGAACACCAGTCCGAGCACGACGATGAGCGGCCACGGACTCGACCTCCGGTACTGGTCGCTCAACCCTGGCTGGTCGTCCATACCCACCTGTGGGCCGCGAACGTAACAAACCCATCGAAAGTCGACTCCGTCACGCCGGAGCGATTCGGGGGTGTCGGTCGGTGTAAGAGGGTTTTTAATCGTCGGTGTGCAACCGGCGCGTATGGGAACCGCCGACGACACGAGCGAAGGGGAGGGTCACCACCTCCCGGCGACCGAGGACTGGCCGCGCGGGTTCGGCGAGGCGAGCTGGTGGCCGTTCGTTACTGCCGGAGGTGCGGCCGGACTGTATCTCGGCGCGGCGCTCTTTTTCTTGGGGCGGGGCGACATCGAACTCGTGCCGCCGATGGCCGGACCGGCGGTGTTCGTCGCCAGCGCCGGTCTCTTCCTCGTTGGGCTGTTCGGCTGGCTCTATCACGCCTTCGTCGCCGACTTCTGGGCGCGCGGCACCGACGAACACAGCGCCGGCACGCTTCGGTTCGCCATGCTGCTGTTTCTGGGGACCGAAATCGCCACCTTCGGGGCTGGCTTCGTCTACTTCTTCTTCATTCGCGTGGGCACGTGGCCGCCCGGCGAGTTACCCCATCTCCTCAGTTCGTTGGTGCTCATCAACACGGCGCTGCTGGTTGCCAGCAGTTTCACCGTCCACTTCGCCGAAATCGCCCTGCGAAAAGGAAACCGCACGAGCTTTCTCGGACTGCTCGGGGTGACGCTCCTATTGGGTATCGTCTTCATCGGCGGACAGGTCTTCGAATACTACACCTTCATCGTCGAGGAGGGCTTTACGCTCACCGACGGTATCTTCGCCAGCGCCTTCTTCAGTCTCACCGGACTGCACGGCCTGCACGTCACGCTGGGCGCGATACTGTTGAGTATCGTCTTCGTGCGGGCGCTCGCGGGCCAGTACTCCGCCGAGCGCCATACCTCCGTGAGTACGGTCTCGATGTACTGGCACTTCGTCGACGTCGTGTGGCTGTTCCTCGTCGTCGTGCTGTACGTCGGTGGTGCGGCGGCCTGAAAGGAGCGTTCGCGGCGAGAGGGGTTAGATCTCGTTGAGCTTTCTGAGAATCTGCCCGCGGCGCTGCTCGTCCGCTCTGATGCCCTTTCGTTCCAAGACGTTGCGTTCGAGTTTGTCGAGTGCGACCCGGAAGGCGCTTTCGGCGCCGTAGCCCTCGCCGGTGCCGGCGACTTGGCCCTGATTCGTCCGGAGGCGGATCTGACACTGAATCAGCGGCGTCCCGCGGAGTTTCTCCTTGTGCTTGTGGAATCGCACGTGGGCGTGGTGGACCTGCATCTCCTGGTACTTGTCGGCGACCTGCGTGACCGACTCGCGGAGGTCCTCGCGGGTGATGGTATCGAGCAGGTCGATGTTGGTGATCTGGACGTCCATGTGGTCCTCCTCGGTGAAGGTGAGCGCCCGGAGCACGTCGGTCTTGGTGAGCACGCCGGCGATGGTGCGGTCGTCTTCGGGCGGCGTGACGACCAAGCCGTTGTAGTCGTTGTCGAGCATCCGCGCGACGGCCTCGTGGACGGATTCGTCGCGCGCGACGGTCTCCACGGGACTGCTCATCAGGTCGTAGATGGGGATGTCGAGCATCCTGTCGGTATCGCCCGAGCGGTCGCCCTCGGTCTGCTGGTCCATGTTCCGCGTCACGAAATCGACGAGGTCGTGGGTCGTGACCACCCCGGTGATGTAGCCCGCCTCGTTCTCGACGGGGAGCCGGGAGATGCCGTGTTCGCGCAGGAGGTTGATGGCTTGGCCAACCCGGTCGTCCTCGGCAATCGTGATGGCGTCGTCGGTGTATATCTGGGAGACCACCAGCGCGTCGAGGTTGTCGAGGACGGCCTCAAGGATGGCGTCGGCAGTGACGATACCCCAGAGGTCATCGCCCTCGAAGACCGGCGCGACCTTCGTGTTGCCCTCGATGAGCATGCGCGCGACCTCGCGGACGTCGGCGGTGCGTTCGACCTGTGGGGCGGCGGTCATCAGCGCGTTCGCCTTCGTCGAGTCCTCGACGTGTGATTGCATCAGCGAACGCTGGGTGATGACACCGGCGTACGCGCCGTCGTTCGTGACGATGAGTCCACGCGGGTTCTCCTCCTCGAAGGCCGCCCGGACCTTCCCGAGGCGCTGGTCGGCGCTCACTTCGGCGTGGTCAGTGGTTGCGATGTCGACAATGTTCATGCTCTCACCCTCGCCACTTCAACGGCGGGGCTAATCAACACTTTGCCCAACCCATCGCTCGCTCGACTGTTTCGGCAGTGAGACCACGGGTCGTTGCCCGGTAGTATTTGTCCGTCGCGTGCGTACAACGGGAGATGCTGCCGGACATCGGGGTGTTCGGGCCGTACACGTATCTCGTGACCGAGGTCGTCTTCGGGGCGGCCGCGCTCGCGCTGCTCGCCTACACTGGCTCGCTCAAGCGGGCCGCCCGAACGGTCGTCGTACTCTACCCGATTGCGTACGTCTGGGACTGGTACACCCTCCGGGTGGGGGTCTTCGAGATTCGACTCCGCACCGGCGTCGAGCTACTGGGGATTCCCATCGAGGAGCACATCTTCATGGTCGTCGTGCCGGCGCTCGTGGTCGGGATTCACGAACTCGTCAACGGCGTGCCGACAGTTGAGACCTCGGCCGTAAACGATGGAAAGCAATGAACCGACTCCGAGGACGGTAAGCGGACAACATGCCTACTGCCCCCCCCCCCTCCCACTTGAATCGCTCCGAGGCCGTGAACCAAAAACGCTTACCGGGAAAGGATATCGTTCCAATATTACTGACTGCGTAGGGTCCCAACACTATCGATGAGTACGTCAGCAGAGCCGTCAAGATCGAATCGAGGGATACCACCGGTATAGGTGTAGCTATCGGCACCCGTTCCGACTTCCCCTCTCGCTCTGTTACCCGAGATAGTATCGTTGGCGTTGATGTTGGCGCCATAAGCGGTCGTTTTTGTGAGATTCCCGTCGACGGTGAAATCGTAGTGTGCCGGCTCACCCGTGCCGCGAAACGTAATGACGTGATCGGGCCGCTGGCCGACACGAGCGGGTGCACCGTTGAGAAGGACCCGCATCACTCCACGAATATCGAATGCGTGAAGGGAACCGTCGAACGTGTAAGCGTCCGCTGCCGCGCCAACTTCCCCTCGACCGCGCTGGTTTTCGATCTCGTCAGCGGCATTGATGTTAGCGACGGGTCCAGTACTTTTTTCCAGATTGTCTTCGACGGCGAACGAATAGCTCGCACGCTCGCCCGTGCCTTGAATTTCGAGAAAATAGTCCGGACGACGGCCGACATGCGCTGCCTCGCCGTCAAGAAGCACGTTTGCCTCACCGTCGAGCTTGAACGCTAGCAGGTCGCCGTCGAACGTGTAGGCATCCGCCACCCTGCCGACTTCGCCGCTCGCCCCATTTTCCGAAATGGTGTCGTTGCTATTGATGTTCGCGCCACCGCCACTGGTTTTCTCAAGATTTCCATCAACGGCGAACGAATAGCCCGCTCGCTTGCCCGTACCTTGGATTTCAAGGAGGTGTTCGTTGGGGTCGGCACTCACAACACCCCCCATAGTGGTGACCGAGGCCGTAGCGGCGAGACCTGCTGCGCTTGTCCCCGCGAGGAACCGCCGCCGCGTAACGTTGACGGACGGTTGGGAGTCGTGATTTCCACCGAGTGAACGTTGCTGGGAGTCCGTCTCGTGAGCCGTGTTGTTGAAATTCATCAACAATAAGTATATCTACAGAAGGAGTAATAAGCTTTGTGTGTTTTTCACACTCAGACAGTATGTGTTATCTCCCCCCTCAATCACCCATCGATTGTATTTCTCCACTAATGACTCTCGACCGGCGAAGTCTCACCACCGACAGATACGTCGGATGAACTGACGGATTCGACGTTCTCAAAGATGCTCAACAGGTGACCATTGGTTGGAAGAAATAATCATTCCTTCGAGAGAGTCCAGTACTGACGCGTCGACGCTGTTCTCACCGAACTTCTCAACGCGCTCAGGAGGACTTCACCACCCCTTCACCGTTGACAGCGCGCTACTGGGAACCGGACACTGCCGGCTACTCTCAATGTACTACCCCCGAAGTAATCACAAGTTGGCAGACAATGAGAGATGGTAGCACTCAGCGCCCACCTCAGAATGTATCTTCCGGAGACGCGGCTCATCGGTGAAACTGCCAATAAGAGAGTGGGTTCGGGCGGATTTGAACCGCCGGCCTCCTCCATGTCAAGGAGGTGTCATAACCAGCCTAGACCACGAACCCTACCTGTATCTCCGATTCGGCTACGGGTACAATTGAAGGTTTCGGAACGCCCAGCGACCGGTGGATGAAGTCACCAGCGGTAGGTTTAAGTCGATGTACGGACTTGTGCATTACAACGCGAATCAGTACATCCTCACATGCAAGAGTACATCGAACAAGTGGCCGACGGCGAGGACCTCTCGCTATCGGCCGCGCGCACGGCGGCCACGGAAATCTTCGAGGGAGCGACCGAGGCACAAATGGGCGCGCTGCTCGCGGCGCTGCGGACGAAAGGCGAGACCGAGACCGAAATCGCCGGCTTCGCGCAGGGGATGCGCGCGGCCGCACGCACCATTGAGCCGGACTGCCGGCCGCTGGTCGATACCTGCGGCACAGGGGGAGACGCCCACGATACCATCAACGTCTCGACGGCGAGCGCGGTCGTCGCCGCCGGAGTAGGAATAAACGTCGCCAAGCACGGCAACTACTCGGTCTCCTCGTCTTCCGGTAGCGCGGACGTCCTCCGAGAACTCGGTGTGGACATCGACGCCGAACCCGCCGATGTCGAGCAGGCAATCGAACGGGAGGGAATCGGGTTCATGCTCGCGCCGGTCTTTCATCCCGCGATGAAGGCGGTCATCGGCCCGCGGAAGGAGCTCGGCGCGCGGACGATATTCAACGTTCTCGGACCCCTGACGAACCCGGCGGGTGCGGACGCCCAAGTCGTCGGCGTCTACGACCCCGAGCTCGTTCCTGTTCTCGCCCGTGCGCTCGCCCAGCTCGGCGTCGAGCGCGCGCTCGTGGTTCACGGCTCCGGCATGGACGAAATCTGTATCCACGGTGAGACGCGTGTTGCCGAAGTTCGGGGAAGCGACATCGAGGAGTACACGCTCACCCCCGAGAAGTTGGGTCTCGACGCGGCCCCCGTCGAAGCGGTCGCGGGCGGCACACCCACCGAGAACGCCGCCGACCTTTGGGACATCGTCGCCGGTGACATCACGGGCGCGAAACGCGACATCGTGCTCGCGAACGCCGGCGCGGCGGTGTACGTCGCTGGCGTCGCCGACACGCTGGAGGAAGGCGTCGAGCACGCCCGCGAGGCCATCGATTCCGGCCGTGCCGGCGAGAAGCTCGCCGCGCTGCGCACGGTCGAGGCGGTCGCGGGCGAGCACGCATGACGCGGACGAAACTCTGCGGGCTGACCAGCGAGCGCGACCTCGACGCCGCCATCGACGCCGACACGGACATGGTGGGGTTCGTCTCCGGGGTGCCAATCGAGACGCCGCGCGAACTCGCACCCGACCGCGCCGCCACACTCGTCGAGCGTGTTCCCGAATCGGTCACGAGCGTGCTCGTCACGATGCCCGCAACGCCCGCCGACGGGAAAACACTCGCCGAGCGAGTCGAGCCGGACGCGATACAGGTCCACGGCTGCTCGCCGGCCGACATCGCGGCGCTCGCCGAGCGCATCGCCATCCCGGTGATTGCAGCCGTCGATGCGGCCGATGGTGACCTCGAAGCGTACGCGGCCACAGCGGACGCGCTCGTGCTCGATTCGACCGACGAGCAGGGTGCGGGCGGCACCGGCGAGACACACGACTGGGCGCGCGCACGGGAGGTCGTCGCCGCCCTCGATACCCCTGTGCTGCTCGCCGGCGGTCTCACGCCCGACAACGTCGCGGGCGCGGTCGAGACGGTCGCGCCGTTCGGCGTGGACGTATCGAGCGGAATCGAGACAAGCGCGGGAACGAAAGACCACACGAAGATTCGACGATACGTCGCGCGTGCCCGCGGGGAGCCGGTGGAGGCATGAACGACGCCGCCCTGACGCCGAGTCGCGAGCGTTTCGTCGACCTTGCTGACGACCGGGATGGCCCGGCGGTCGTGCGCGCGGTGGCCCGGCTCGACATCGACAGCGAGCCACTGGCGGCGTACGCGACGCTCGCCGACGACGCCGACCACACCTTCCTCCTCGAAAGCGCCGAGAAGGTCGCCTCCAGCGACCCCGACGGGGCGTTCGCGCCCACCGAGGCGGACGGTCACGCGCGCTACTCCTTTATCGGCTACGGCCCGGCGGCGCTCGTCACAATTGGCCCGGACGAAACGGATATCGAATGTTTCGAAGAGCGGTATCGGGATGTCTTCGACAGCGGTACGGGCGATGTCCTCGACCGACTTCGCGGCGCGCTGCCCGACGTCGACCGCGTGAACTTCCCCGACACCGACCGCCAGCAACTCGATGGCGGTCTCGTTGGCTATCTGGCCTACGATTCGGTCTACGACCTGCATCTCGACGAGGTTGGTCTCGCCCGACCCGAATCGCCGGTGCCCGACGCGCAGTTCGTCCTGAACACGAAGACCGTGGCGTTCGACCACGCCGCCGGCACGGTCTCGCTGGTGTTCACGCCGCTCGTCCGTCCCGACGACGACGACCCCGCCGCCATCTACGACGCGATGGATGCCGAGACCACGCGCGTCCGCGAGTCGCTGTCGAACGCGGCGGTCGATATGGGTGGTTTCGAGCGCCACGAGGAGACGGCTGGCTCGCGCGAGACCTACGAGGAATCCGTACGCCGGGCCAAAGAGCACGTCCTCGATGGCGACAGCTATCAGGTGGTGCTCTCACGCGCCCGCGAACTCGTCGGCGAGGTCGACCCGCGCGGGCTGTACGCCGCGCTGCGGGACATCAATCCCTCGCCGTACATGTACCTGCTCGAATACGGCGAGCGCTCGGTGGTCGGTGCAAGCCCCGAAACGCTCGTTTCGGTTCGAGGGGATGAGGTCGTCTCGAACCCGCTCGCCGGCACCTGCCCCCGGGGAGCGAGTCCGGTCGAGGACCGCCGACTCGCTGGCGAACTGCTCGCCGACGAGAAGGAACGCGCCGAGCACACCATGCTCGTGGATTTGGCGCGCAACGACGTGCGCCGGGTGAGCCGGCCCGGTTCAGTACGAGTAGGAGAGTTCATGACCGTTCTGAAATATTCGCACGTTCAGCACATCGAATCCACGGTCACGGGGCGGTTGGCAGCCGACGACGATGCCTTCGATGCGGTGCGTGCGGCCTTCCCGATGGGGACGCTCTCGGGCGCGCCGAAGATCCGTGCGATGGAGCTAATCGACGACCTCGAAGCCTCCCCGAGAGGTCTGTACGGCGGCGGCGTCGGCTACTTCTCGTGGGACGGCGACGCCGACGTCGCCATCACGATTCGGACGGCGCTGGTCGAGCACGCACGACCCGATGGCGACGACCGCATCACGGTGCGAGCGGGTGCGGGCGTCGTCGCCGATTCCGACCCGGCGAGCGAGTACGACGAGACCGAGCGGAAGATGGACGGCGTGCTCGCCGCGCTCGAACGTATCGAGCGGCCATCGACGGTGCCGGAACCGCCCCAATGACCGCTACGCTGACTGAATCCGACGACCGCCCGCGCGTCCTGTTCGTCGACAACTTCGATTCGTTTACCTACAACCTCGTCGAGTACGTGAGCGAACACGCGACCACCGAAGTCGTCCGCAATACGGTCTCGCTCGACGACGTGCGCGCCGCCGATCCCGACGGCATCGTCATCAGTCCGGGTCCGGGCCATCCCGAAAACGACCGCGACGTGGGCGTCACGCTCGACGTGCTTCGAGAGGTGAGTCCCCACGTGCCGACGCTCGGTGTCTGTCTCGGACTGGAGGCCGCCGTCTCCGCGTATGGGGGAGCGGTCGGGCGCGCGCCGGAACCGGTCCACGGCAAGGCCGTCGCCATCGAGCACGACGGTCGTGGTGTCTTTGCCGGTCTCGACCAAGGGTTTCGGGCCGGGCGCTATCACTCGTTGGTCGCCACCGACGTGCCCGAGTGCTTCACCGTGAGCGCACGCACTGCCGACCTCGTGATGGGGGTTCGCCACCACGAGCACCCAATCGAATGCGTGCAGTTCCACCCCGAGAGCGTCCTTACTGGTGTCGGCCACGACGTGATTCGGAACTTCCTCGACACGCTCGATGGTGAGCGCGTCCCGAGCACGAATCAGTAGGGTTAACCCGACCAGCCACCCAGTCGGAACAACTCATGCGTTCGCGCTCACGTCAGCATCTCGGTATGTGGCTTCTGGTCCTCGCGGTCGTCATCGTCGTCGGGTCGCTCACGGTGAGCGCGGCCACCGCACCGAGCGCCGGCACGGCCGACAACGATTCGTCACGGGGTGCGACCATCGTCGGGATGCAGGCCGAAGGGGCGGTCACGCAGTTCAACGCGACCGGCGACGTCGTCTGGACCGAACGCGGCGAGAACGTCGACTACTTCGACGTGACGAAACTCGACAACGGCACGGTGCTCGCGGGGTTCATCGTCGAGGGTCAGCAGTCCTGTGGGGAGTACGAAGCACCTTGTTCGAGAACGGGCTACCGACTCATCGAACCGCAACCGGAGCCGCGCATCATCAACGAGTGGTCGTTCCCGGTGGCGACGAAATTAAATAGCGAAGTCCACGACGCGAACCTCCTGCCCTCCGGCGAGGTGCTCATGACCGACATGGACGCAGAGCGCGTGTTCACCGTCGCACCGAACGGGACGACCACGTGGCAGTGGAACGGCAGCGCGTTCTACGACGCGCCGCCGAACCCCAGCCAGACCGACTGGCTCCACATCAACGATGTCGATCCGATAGGGCAGGGTCGGTACATGGTCTCGGTCCGGAACGCCAACCAACTGCTGGTCATCGAACGCGGGCAGGGCGTCGTCGACGTCATCAACGAGGACACCAAGCGGGCGAATGATGCGAACTGCAAGGCGAACAACGGGCTTGCCGATTACAGCAACGACAGCGCGGGCGACGTGCGCTGTGGCGACCCATCGGTCATCGACCACCAGCACAACCCCCAGTATCTGGGTCCGGGCGCGATACTCGTCGCCGACAGCGAGAACGACCGCGTGGTCGAACTCCACGAGCGAAACGGGAGTTGGGAGGTCGCGTGGGGCGTCGATTCGGCCAATGGCGTCCGCTTCGACTGGCCGCGTGACGCCGACCGCCTCCCCAACGGCAATACGCTCATCACCGACAGCCGCAACAACCGCGTCGTCGAGGTCACGCCCACAGGCGAAACCGTCTGGAGCGTCGATACCGGCATCTGGCCGTATGACGCCGAGCGACTGCCCTACAACGAACTGCTCGGCGACGACCGGCTCCCGCAACTGAACGGCACCGGCGACGCACCCGGTGTGAGCGAGGACACGCTCCCGCTGCTCGGCCGAGTCCACGCCGGACTCTCCTATGTGGTGTCGCTGCCGGTCTGGTTCCAGCCATGGCACATCGGCACGGTCATCCTCGGCATCGTGTTCGCCCTCATCGGCGGCGTACTGGTCTGGAGCGGACGGCGGTAACGAACCCCCACGGCGAACGAGATACCCCTTCACACTTCGACTGGAGTCGGGCTTCCGTCGGTTGATTTTTCACGGCACTATCACTTCCACTCCGCTCTGGATACGTTTATGACCCTCCGGGAAGTAACTGAGAAAGCAGCCCACAGCCTGTGATAGCCGAGTAGTACCAACAGTATACTCAACCACACTTGCAAAAAATAAACTGAAGGCGGGTAATTTATCTGGGTGGCCATTGAACAGGGAGTTCGTCACCGAATGACCGATTTCACATCACACCGAACGGGGAGTATTGCCGGTCAACGCACGCACGTCGCGGGAGGCGGTCGATGAGCCGCGCGGACCGTGCGGCCGACGAGGTCGTCCTGCCAGTCAAACGCACCGACGGCGACACGCTCGAAGAGCGCCTGACCGCGAACGCCTACGAGAACATCCTGCCGGCGCGCTATCTGCGGAAGGATTCGGATGGGGAACTCGTCGAGACACAGGAGGACCTCTTCGAGCGCGTGGCGAGGAACGTCGCGCTCGCCGAGGCGGTCTTCGAGGCCGAACGCAACGACGTCGAAGTCACCGTCACGCCCGCACAGTTGAAGCCCGACCACCCGCGCCGTGACGACCTCGCGAGCGAGGTGTTCGGCAAGGGGACGACCGCCGACGACGCGGCCGAAACGACGCTCACTCGCTACAACGTCAACAAATTCGCCTACGAGACAGTGGTGCCCGAGCTGCCGGAGGACGTTCGGAACCACGTCGAGGCGACCGCCCAATCCTTTCAGGACTCGATGGGGGACCTCTCGTTCATCCCGAACTCGCCGACACTGATGAACGCGGGCGACGAACTCCAACAGTTGAGTGCGTGTTTCGTCGACTCACCGGCCGACGACATCGACGACATCCACGAAACGGCGAAAGAAGCCGCACAGGTCTTCCAGTCCGGCGGCGGGATGGGCTATGCGTTCTGGAAGCTCCGCCCGTACGGTGACGCCGTGGGTTCGACGGGCGGCATCGCCTCCGGTCCCATCACGTTCATGCGAACCTACGACCAGATGTGCGAGACCATCGCGCAGGGTGGCGCGCGCCGCGGGGCGCAGATGGGCGTGATGCGCATCTCCCACCCCGACGTGATACAGTTCATCCACGCGAAGAACAAGGACGTCTCGCTCGCGCACTCGCTGCGGCTCAACGACCCCGACGACTTCACCCACACCCAGTTCGTCGACGCGCTGGAGGAGGCACGGGAACTCATCGACGAGGAGGGCAAAGTCCCCGAACATCTCCGCAACGCCGTCGAGGGCCATCTCTCGAACTTCAACATCTCGGTCGGCGTCACCGACGACTTCATGGACGCCCTCGAAGACGACGGCGAGTTCACCTTCACCAATCCCCGGACCGAGGAGCCACACATCGCCACCGAGGAGACCAAGGAACTCTACGACTGCTACGGTCTCGGCGAGCACGTCGCAGTCGGCGAGGAGCTCTCGATTCCGGCCGCCGCGCTCTGGGAGCATATCGTCGACGGGGCCTACCAGAACGGCGAACCCGGCGTCATCTACCTCGAACGGGTGAACAAGGAACACTCCTTCGACGTCGAGGAGCACCCCGACCACGAGATTCTGGCGACCAATCCCTGCGGCGAGCAGCCACTCGAAGAGTACGAGGCCTGCAACCTCGGCCACATCAACCTCTCGACGCTTGCGGCGAGCGACGCGCCCGACTGGCGGGTCTGGTCCGACGAGCACGCCGACGAGTACGACAGTCAGGAAGCGGCGATGGACGCTTATCTGGATGAGGCAATCGACTTCGAAGCGTTCGACCGCCGCATCGAACTCGGCACTCGATTCCTCGAAAACGTCGTCACGATGTCGGACTTCCCAGTTGCGAAGATCGAGCAGAAGGTCCGCGAGATGCGCAAGATCGGGCTTGGAATCATGGGACTCGCCCAACTGTACATCCAGTTGGGCGTGCGCTACGGCTCAGAGGAAGGCAACGAGATCGCCCGCCAGCTGATGGAGCACATCAATCACGGCTCGAAGTCGGCCTCCCACGAACTCGCCGAGCAGCGCGGGAGCTTCGAGGACTGGGCGGACTCGAAATACGCCGACCCCACGGAGTACCGCGAGTGGTTCGAGGCCCAAACCGGCGAGTCGGCCGACGACTGGGCCGAGGGCTACCCGATTCGCAATCACAACACCACGACCATCGCCCCCACGGGAACGACCTCGATGGTCGGCAACACCACTGGAGGGTGTGAACCGATCTACAACGTCGCCTACTACAAGAACGTCTCCGACGACGTGCAGGGCGACGAGATGCTCGTTGAGTTCGACGACTACTTCCTCCGGGTGTTGGAGGCCAACGACATCGACGTCGAGGGCGTGAAGCAGGAAGCCCAAGACCAGATGGCGGAAAACGAATTCGATGGTGTCGAGGGGCTTTCAACTGTTCCGGACGCCATCGGCGAGCTGTTCGTCGTGACCTCGGACCTCTCTGGCATCGAACACGCGGGTGTGCAGGTGGCGTGTCAGGCCGGCGTCGATTCGGCCATTTCGAAGACCTGCAACTTCCCGAACAGCGCCACGGAAGAGGACATGGACGAGGTGTATCGCTACATCTACGACAACGGCGGCAAGGGTGTCACGGTCTACCGCGACGGCACGCGCTCGAAGCAGGTCCTCACCACTCGGGCGGACAACGCCGAATTCGCCGACGACGAGGAGGCCGCCGCGGTCATCGCCGAGCAGATCGAGGAGGTCTTCGGCGGGCTTGCCACGTTCCTCGACCACGAGGACGTGCGTGCGGCGCTCGATACCGACCTCGCGGGCGACGACGAGCCGGTCTATGCCGCAAAACAGCCCCGGCCGGACGTGCTGCACGGGATGACCCAGCGCATCGACACGGGGTATGGGAAGCTCTATGTGAATATCAACGAGGACGAACAGGGGAGACCGTTCGAGCTGTTCGCCAACATCGGTCATTCAGGAGGGTTCACGAACTCCTTCACCGAGGCACTCGCCAAAGTCATCTCGACGGCACTCCGCTCGGGCGTCGCCCCCAAGGAGATCGTCGACGAACTCGACGGCACCCGGAGTCCGAAGGTCGCCTGGGACAAGGGCGAGCAGATCCAGTCCATCCCGGACGCCATCGGCACCGCGATGCGGCGGTATCTCGACGGCGAAATCGAAAAAACCTATCCCCAACAGCGCAACCTCGCCGAGATCGCCGACGACGAAGGCACGGAACCGGAAGCCGACGGCGGCGTGGCGACCGAACCCGAGCCGGCCGGCGACGTGCAGGCGCTCATCGATAACGGCGAGAGTCCCGAATGTCCCTCCTGTGGGGCGTTCACGCTGTACTACTCCGAGGGCTGCAAGACGTGTGAGTCGTGCGGTTGGTCCGAGTGCTAGGCCACTAGATCCGGATTTCATCCGTTTATCGTCTTCGACACCCAGCCGGCGGCCCCGTTGGGATACGGACTCTGTTTGTTGTCCTTGGGCTGGAGGTCGCCGGTGCCGTCGACCGCGCGGACGACGACTTGGTGTTTGCCGTTCGGCGGTTCGTAGGTGTACTTCCACTGTTGCCATGCGTTCTGGGCCGACTTCGCCTCCTTTCGTCTGCTGGTGCCGGCCGGCAGAGGTTTCGTGAGCTTTGCCTCGTTCCACGTTTGTCCGCCATCGGTCGAGACCTCGACCCGCCTGATGCCACGCGCCCCGGCGTAGGTGTGACCGGCGACCTGTATTCTGCCGTTGTCGAGGTGGTTCACGGCGTGGAGTTTCGCCACCGTGTTCACGGGTCCGGTACCGTGCCAGCCGCGTTTCTCCCAGAACCCCTTCTGTGGTCCTTCGAGGACTTCGATCTCGTTCAGCCACTTGACGCTGATTTCGCCCCAGTGGCCACCGATGACCGCCCGCACCGGATTGCCGTGCTCCCGCGGGAGGGGACCGCCGTTTTTGCCGTAGGTGAGAAAGCCGTCCCGGAGGGTGGTGACCTCCATCTCCTCGTAGTAGTTGTCTACCGACCGGAGCATGACGAACTTTCCCTGCGGGTTGGCCTGTTCGAGCAGCCGTTGCATCGGCACACCCGTCCAGAGGTCGTTGTCCATCTTCTTCCCGTTGAGCGGGTCGCTGACACACCGAAGCGTGGCGAACCGGAACTCGCGTTGCATCGAGGTGATGTCGTCGTAACTCAACTCGATTTCGTTCTCGACGGCCCCCGTAATCGAGAGCGACCAGTCGGCGGCGTTGACCTGCGGGTTGATGTTCTGGATATCGACCTCGTAGAAGTCCTCGCCACTGACCAGCCCTTCGAGACCGTCGATGTCGAACGACCGCCGTTCGGCCTCGTTCAGGTACTGTTTGACGGTCGCAACGTTCGCGCCGTCGCCGGCGGTCGGGCCACTGTTGCCCCCGGGAACGTTGCCCGTGGCGTCGCCGGCAGCGCTCGTGTTGCCGCTCGTATCGGCCGATGCCGCGGATTGGGTCGAGGAGCTCCGCGTTCCGAGCAGATAGCCGATGACGCCGACGCCAACCGCACTGGCGAGGCTGCCGAGGACCTCCCGCCGTCCGCTCGATACCGATGTGTCCGTGTCCGTGGTATCGCCCGCTGCCACGGCGAGCACCGCGACGGCGACGACGAATGCGCTTGCGACTCCGGCCCCGAGTGCGGTCACCGGCGCACCCGTCAACAGGGCGGTGGCGAGCCAGACGAGCCCGCCAGCGAGACCGATAGGGGCGAACCTCCTGTCGAGCTGTCGGCCGGTGACGAGCGCCGCCAGAACGAGGCTTGCGAACAACACCGTTCCGAGCGTGATTGCGAGCAACAGGTTCGCGCGCTGGCCGAGGTGGTCGATACCGAACTGCTGGCCGATGTCGGTGAGCGTGACGATGGCAAACCGGAGGACGGCGTCCGGCATCGCCTGTGTGAGAAAGCCCGCAATCGGCGCGACGACGAACCCCTGCGTGTAGCCGGCGAGGGCGTACGACCCTGCTACGCCCGCAATACCGGCAAGGACGGCCGTCACGAGCGCCGGCGCGAACGAGTCGTTCGTGGAGGCGTGTCTCATGTCAGTAGAAGGGGCGACGAGCGGATGAAGCTTGGCCGGACTTCGACCCAATTTCGCCGTGTGGGCAAAGGTTCACCTGCGTGCCGGCGAAGACGGACTATGGACGAACGGGGACGGCCCTGCCCTCGCTGCGGGGCCGGCATGCAGCGCAGACACTGCAAGTACGTCTGCCCACGCCACGGCGTCGTCTATGACTGCTCGGACACGTTCTGGTGAACACGGCGCTCACGGAGGTACCCGTAGGCCGGGCCGGCGAGTGCGAGCACGGCGAGCGCGCCCGCCGCGAGCGCGAGCTCGACACCCGCACTCCCCAGTCCGGCGACGGTGAGCGTCGAGAGCGAACTGCCGGCGAGCACCGCCGCGACCGTCCACGGAACCTCACCGACGAGCGTCCCGAGGAAGTATTCCCGAACCCCGACTCCGGACAGCCCAGCGCCGACCGAGACCGGGTCCGCCGGCAGCGGCGCGAGCCGAGCGGCGGCCACGCCGCGACTTCCGCCGACGCGGGCGAAGAACCGCTCGCCGGCGTGACCGATACGCCCGAGCGCGCTCGCATCGCCTGCGTATCGACCGAGCGCGTACGGTGGCAGGCAGGTGAGGAGTACGCCGGCGAGCGCGAGCGGCACGCCGGGAAGTCCGTAGCCGTAGCCGACGACCGCAGAGCAGAGACTCATCGGCCACGCGACGAGCGGGCGAGCGAGATACAGCCCCGCGACAACCAGCGCGAACACGAACGGTTGCGAGCGGAGGTCGGCGATGCGGTCGAGCAGCGCGGCCGGCGAAACCGTGAGCGCGGCGAGCGCCACGGCTGTGATGACGACCGCGACCCCGACGAGACGTCGACGAGCGCGTGACACACCCGACCCTGTTGCGTGGGCGAGAAGCCGGTTTCGGTCCCGTTCCGCACGACGTTTAGGCGTCGGCGACCGACCGCTGGCGTGAGCAACGTCGTCGAACTCGGTGTCCAGTTGCTCGCAACCCTCGATGACGACGAACTCGACCTCGCCGACGCAGTGAATCGACTCGAAACCCTCACGAGCGACCCACACACTACGAGAACCATCCTCGATACGGCCGAAAAGCGCGGCATCATCGAGCGCGCCGACGGACGGGTTCGGGTTCGTTCCGGAGGTTTCGTCCGCTTCGAGCGCGACGTCATCGCGCGGGAGGGCGAGTTCACCTGTCGGCGCTGTGGCGCGTCGCTGACCACTGGGCATTTCATTCAGCTCGACGCCGGCGAACACGGCCCGTTCGGCTCCTCGTGTATCAAGAAGGTTATCGGTCGTCGTTGACTCGCCGCGTGCTGGCCTCCTCGACCAGTTGTTCGAGGAGTTCGGTCTGTCGTTCGAGGAGCTGAGTCTGTCGTTCGACGCGCTCGCTCAATGCGTCGACCTCGTCGGCCAGTTGCCTTTCGTCGATGTCCTCGCTCTCGTCGTGAGCGGTTGGTTCGTCCCCTGCGTGGTCGGACTCGGTCGCCTCGGGAATCAACGGGTCGGGCGAGTCGTCGGATGGGGAACGAGGCTGTGCCGGCTGCTCCGTAGATGGGTCGGCAGTACCACCGGCGTCGCGGTCGACGGTTTCGCGCGTCGAGCCATCGCCGATGGGGTCGGTGGCGACGGGTCGGGCCTCCGACTCGGCGGGAGCGGCGTCGGTCGTTCGCTCGGCTGTGCGGTCGGACAGTTGGTCGATGCTGGCGACGCCGTGGTATGCACAGAGCGCGCTTTCGAGGGTCTCATAGGCCTCGCGCCGGCCATCGCCGTCGAGTTCGATGTACCGCGGGCGTCCGTCGACGTCGATGCGGAGGTCCTCGTCGAAGCGGAGGTCGGTGACCCGCTCGAAGTCGTAGCTGTCGTGTTCGCGGTCCCAAACGGCCTCGCCGACGGAGGTGAGCAACTGTCTGTCGGTGACGATGAGCGTTCGCTCGCCGAAGCGGTAGCTCTCCTCGATTCGTTCCCCGTCGTCGATGAGTCCGGTGGTCCGGAGCACACCGGCGAGCACCGGCGGGAGGATGGTTTCGATGCGTTCACGCGGAGCCGAGAACGCCTCGACGCCGTGCTCGTACTCGAAGGCGAACGTCGCCTCGCGGCGGTCGGCCGAGACGTCGAAGCGGCCGACATCGTGGGGAAACTCCTCGATTGATTCGCTGCTGAACAGTCCCGCGGCGCGATAGACGAGCGTCTTCGGTGGCGTGATGTAGACCCGGTCGTCGCCGCCGACGTTCACGCTGGTCATCCGTCGCTCGTCGGCGAGGCGCTCGCGGACGATACCGGGAACGTCCATACGGCGACTGTGCTACCGACCGACAAAAGACTGCCGAAGCGAGATAGGAACGTTAATGGGCGCGAGTCCAGTACCGACTGATAGCCCGGGTGGCTTAGCTGGACATAGCGCCGCACTCATAGGGTTTCGAGAGCGGTTTTCCCCCGAGGCTGTCGCCTCGGACCTGGGATATGCGGAGATCGTGGGTTCGGAGCCCACCCCGGGCATTCTTACCGAGTAGTAGGTGCTCACATAAAAACGGGTAGCGCCAGCGCTGCGCAAGGGGTGGCTGCGTGATGCCCGCCCGCCTGCCGTTCGCCCGCTTCGAGACCCACGAGAGCGGGTACGAGCGCTGGCGTTCCTACGAGGACGGCCGCGAGGTCTACGTCTACGTTCACCGACTCGTCGGCGTCGCCGAACACGGCTTCGAGGCGATGATCGACAAGCACGCCCACCACGATATCTCGATTCCGTGGGCGAACTGGGGTAGCAATATCGAGCCGCGCGACCCGCCCGAGCACGGGAACTACCACCTGCGCGGGCAAGCAATGGAGGCACTCGACTGATGGCCGCCTCACGAGTGCCAGCGCTGGGTGGCTGCCGTGACTGTTTGACCGACCGGACGGTCCCGCTGCGAGACGGCACCGGTCGCGTGCAGTGTCCTGGCTGTGGTCGGACGTTCCGGCCAGGGGGCCAGCGATGAGCGACGGGAGCGAGGAGTCCGAACGGGCAGGTGTCGACTACGGCTTCCGCAAGCCGTGTTCGTGCGGCACGCTCTCGGCGTGCGTCTATCGGTGCGAGGAGTGCGAACAGGACCTCGCGAACAGCGAGCGAACCGTGCGGGTTTCGGTTACTGGAGGGACGGCATGAGTCTCGACGATATTACAGAGATCAACAGCGACAGCAGCGGCGATGGGAGCGACGAGAGTATCGACACCAGTGAGCTCCGCAAGCGGGTCGAGGACCTGGAGGTCGAAGTCTACGGCCACGACCGGACGACGGAGCTATCCGCTGGCGACCACGCCACGATCACCGTTAAGCGTGTGGTTGTCTTTTTGGAGAAACTGCGCTCGCACACGGACCCGGATGACATTCCTGGTGCGGCGACTGGAGAAATCCACGATGTCGCCGAAGCGCTCGGCCTAGACCACACGGTCTCGGAGCAAGCGCTCGAAAAGCTCCGGCGGCGTGGAGAGGTCTACGAAGCGCAGAGTGGGGTGGTGCGTGCCGTATGACGGGTGCTGGTCCAATCAAGTGCGGCGACGTCGAGCGCCGACGGCTCCTGGAGGAACTCGGCCGCGAGGACCGCGTCGAGTTCATCGGCGACGCTGCGGGGGCAGGGCGACAGGCCGAGGAAGGCGACCACCTCGAAGACGGACCGGACGGGAGCGAGAACACCGACCCGTACCGAGAGGCGTTCGCCGATGAGTGATGTGGTAGCCGCCCCGGAGGAGATGACGCGCGACGAGCTCGAAGCGTACGTTCGCGACCTCGAAAGCGACGTCGAGAACCTCAACGAGAGTACGTCAGCCATGCGCAACGAACTGGCGTTCATCAAGCGGACGCTCGTCGTGCTCACCGACGCCGAGATCGGTGGCGAGCACCACCCGCTCGAAGGGCTGCCAGAGGCCGGTGAGCAGACTCGTGGCGACATCGAGGACATCCAGACCGCCGTCGAGAGCCACGGCGAGACGCTCGCGACCATCGCCGACGTCGAGAGCGAGAAGAGCAGCGAGGGCGAGAAGATCGGAGCCATCGTCGCCTACGCCGATCAGGCCCGCGGTGGAATGGCGAAGGCGCTCGTCACGCCGAAGGAGATCGCCGGGGCGACTGGCTGCTCGAAGCGGTACGCCTACGACCTCGTCGACAAGATCGGCGGGGCTGACGAGGACGTGAGTGGCTTCGACGAAGGGCAGTACCCCTGGGCTGCCGTGCGAGAAGCGACGACCGTCCCGACGTCGACCGGTACCGAGCAGAAGCCGAAGGCGCTCAAGATAGACTTCGACCGAGTTCAACGGAACCCGGGCGCTTTGAACTGGTTCAACAACGGGAACGGGGGAGAAGGGGGCGAATGAACCCATCCAGCCGAGGAGGGAAACCACCTCCATTGAATTGAGATAAAGCTCGGTTGCGGTGTGGTGTGTAAGTATGTGTTGTGTAGCTGTGAGTAAAACCACTACTACACCACTACACACCCTCTGCAACCGCTTTCCGGCTGGTTCAATCGGGCCGATCCCGTTGTTGAACCAGTTCAAAACACATCGTCATGACACGAACCCCCGGAATAAAGTCCGAATCGCCGGACGGGGCGGCTTTCCTCGCCCTGTGCTGGGCTCTCGTGTCCGCATCGTCTGCCGAACAACTCCGAACAAACGAACCAGAACGAACCGACATGCCACGACTCAAACTCCGCAGTCCGACCGACAAACGCATCGACTACAACTTCCGATCTAGCGGCCCGATCCAGGACGTCGACGACGCCCACGAGGACGTCTCCGGCAACGAGGTCAAAGGTCATCTCTCGACTGGCGACGACGTCATCGAGTTCGCCGGCGTTCCGCTGGCCTTCCGCACCAACGACGCGGCGGCAGCGTGGGACCTCGACATCTTCCTCGATATGGGTAGCGGCGTCTTCACCGAGTTCATGCCAACGTACCTGAATGCGCCTACCATCACCGTACGCTCGTCGGGCGCGCACTATCTCCTCGGCGTCGCGGGGCCGGGGATGCTCCTCAAGGGAGCCACGGCCGACGACAAGGACGGTGTGCTCGACGGGCCGAACCGCCTCGTCGCGGGCAACGTTCGCAATAACGGCGAGGACTCATACCGGCTCTGGCCACCGCTCAACGTTTCGGGCATTGCTGACGGTCCTGCCAAGTTCAAGAACTCGGCGACCGACGCCGGCTGGCAGGACCTGTCGGTCGTCAAACCCAAGATGGAGTTCTGACGATGGGGGAACTCTCTGGCACCACGATCTCGGGAACCAACCTCGCTGCCGATGCGACGGCGCGCTCGAAGCCGCCGAAACCTGCTCCGAGCGACGGCGATGACATGACGCGCCACGGCGTCGCGTTCGACGAGAAACACAGCGTCGAGGAACAGTCCGACATCAAAGAGCGGACGGGTGTCCTCAATATCATCGAGAGCGACAGTTTGTTCCTCGGCGGCCGGACGCACGTCGAGGGTACGAATCGCTGGGGACTCGTCGGCAGCGGCGACACCACGATCCGCACGCCGAAACGCGGGTTTGCGATGCCGCTCACACTCCGCATCAGCCACGGTCTCGTCCTCGACGACCTCACTTTCGACCTCCGCGACGACCGCGAAACGGGGATGGGCGTGAACGCCGCCGCGGGTGATGCGCTCGAACTTCACAATCTGCGCTTCGTCGGCAAACAGACCGACGAGGAGCGCGCGCCGGGTTTCGAGGGCGGCACCGGCATGGAAAACCTACTCCCGCACGTCACGAGCGACGACGGCACCGGCCACGTCTCGAACCTCGAAATCACAGCCCACGGCGAGGTCCGTGACTATCCGACAGGGTGCATCCCGGTTTATATGGGGCCTTCCCATCGCGGGACACTCCATGTCGACGATCCGCATATCGAGACGAGCGCGATGCACACGTTCTATGCTTCGCGAACGCGCGGCGAGGTCCACGTCGACGGTGGGCTACTGAAAAACAACAGCAACACGAACATGCGCCTCTCCGGACGGTCGACTGTTAAGAACGCGAAGGTCGTTCTCGACGCGCCCCGCGACCGGTTCGTGGTGCCGGGTGAACACACGCGCTCCGGTGAGGATGAAGGCCAGTCAACCGAAGGGATTTGGTGGGAGAGAATGAAGTGGAACGGCTCGTCGGGTGGTCTCATCGAGAACGTCGATCTCGAAGTCACGTCCGAGGTGCCCGGTCAAGGTCTCATCCAGATCGACGGGTCGTGTGGCGAGGTCACGATCCGCGACTGCGATCTCTACAACACGACCGACGACTATCACAACATCATGGTTGACGAGGTCGGATCGAACGTCCGCGACATCGAGCCACCGGGTGCGGACTGGGTGCGTGTCGAAGGCTGCTCGCTGTCGGGCAGTGGCCGCCGGCCACTTGTGAAAGACCATCGTGGTACAGTGGAGGTCAGCTGATGGCGACTACCGAAGCACCCCGCGAACCGCCGACCGAGAGCATGCAGGGCGTCACTGACGAGGACGTCCTCCACCGCTCGCAGTCGGCGCATTATCATGCCCGAGCGCAGGCCATCCGCTTCCCCGGCGACCTCGGCGAGGAGCAACGCACGCGCGTGCAGGAACATTTCGATAGCGGTGGGTTCGAACCGGTGCCAGTCCAGGTGACCGCGCGCAACCGGCAGGGCGAGGCGCTCCGGGTGCGCTCGCAGTGGGACGGTGTCCAGCTGCATCTCGACGTCTGTCCGACGAGTGCTCCGGTACTCCCGTTCCGACCCGCGCTCGCAGCGACGGCCCGGTACTATCGCGAGCAACGCGCAAAGCTCGCTGCACTGCTCGTCGTCGCGCTCGTCGTGATCGGTGCGCTTTCACTCGGGCTCATGGGGGTACTATGAGCTTCGAACACCTCGGCCGCGCGATGGACGAACTCGCCGAACACGCCCTCGCGAGCATCGGCAGGACCATGCGCCAGCTCTCCCGCACGATGCAGCTGGCGTTCGCTCCGCATCCGACCGCCGAGGGCCGCCGTCTTGCCGAGGACCTCCACCGAGAGCGGTATGACCTCGTCGAGCGCAACAGCGTGTGCGTCGAGCGCGTCCCGGCTGAGACACACGACGGCGAGGCCGCGACTGTCCGCTATCATGACGGCAGCGAGTGGTCGGACGTCACGCGCTATGATCTCGCTGCCATCGAGCGCTCGCTGGAGGGGCTGTGATGTTCACCGACGAACAGGCCGCCCGCGAGTTCGCCTTCGACGTCGCCGATGCGCTCGCCGACGATCTCGACCGGTATCTCGTCCGGCCGTCGTTCGACGGTGCAAATCTCTACTTCGATTCCGACGAGGCCCGTGCCCGCGGTGCGCTCGACGGCCGGGGCTACCGCGTGCGAGAGGGAACTATCGACGAGGACGAAGCAGTCGGCGACTTCGAGCAGAAATTGGTGGTGCTACAGGGATGAGCATCCACTACCCCGACAAGGTCCGCGGCGTGCAGATAGCACTCCGCGATAACGGGCGCGCCATCCGAGAGGGCCGGTTCGGCGACGCGAAGCGCCACGCGCTCGCATCGTCATATCTGCTGGCCGACCTTCGCGACGAGCGAGGTCAGCGATGAGCGCCGACGCACGGACGCCGGACGAGTCGTTCGACAAGCTCATCGAGCGCCACGACTCGGCAGGGCCAGTCCTCACCGAGCACGCCGTCGACCAGTGGGTCGCCCGCATCTGCTGTAAGCAAGACGACGTCGCGCCGTGGGATCTGATGGATGCTTTCGAGCGCGCCGTCGAGATCGGTGCGCCGCGCAAGTCCGGCCGCGCTCGCCTGCATCCACCGACGCAGGCGGTGTTCATCTACACCCACGACTACAGTGGTGGCCCGCCGGTCATCATCACCGTGCTGTATGCGTGGCGGATGCGCCTCAACGACGACCACCTCAAACGTTGCGAGCGCTGCGGGCTGCGCTATCGCGACGACGGTGACGACGAGTGCGACTGGTGTGCCGGCGTCGTGATCGGAGGTCGGCCATGAGTCTCGACCCGACGCTCGCGAGAGCCATCGAGCGCGACCAGCAGCGAGAGCGCCCCGACTGGCACGACGGTACTTGTGAGCGCTGCGGCGAGGAACTCCTGGTGCTCGACGTCGACCATGCCGAGTTCGATGAGCTGTGTCTCTCGTGCTGCGATGACTGCGTCGAGGACGGTGATCTGACGGCGCTCGCGACTGGCGTCTGACCACGCACCCCAACCTATATATCTATTAAAGCATTTTCCTTAAAACGTCGTATGGCGCTCGCCACTCCGCGGCCCGGCTGATGCCTTTCTCGGTTGAGCGACGCGCCGCGATCGCCCGGCGGCTACACCATATTGATGGGTGGACATCCGAGCGGATAGCCGATTACTTCCGCGAGCAGGGGATCGCTGACATCAAGCCCCGGACAGTCCGTGGCTACTTCGACGCCGAGTCGGCCGAAGAGACGAAGCAGATTGTCCGCGAGAGCCACGCCGACGAGGACCTTCGGATCGCGCGCTCACTCCAGCGAAAGCATGACCGTTCCCGAATGGATGAGCGTCGCGCAACGAAAGATGAAGAGATCACGGCTTACCGACCGGCGACCACGGTCAACAGTTCTGGGCTGAAAAAGCAAGTGCCGGATTGGGAAGTTGTCAACCACCAAGACCACCGCGCGCCTGAGTGGGCTGAAGAGCGCGACACTGTCATCGAGTTCAAACCTCACCAGCGAATCACGATCCACCCGGGTGAGGAGTATTACGTCGCCGATCCGGCTGGCAACCCAACCTACGAGGAAGCCGTGGTCGGTGTCGATCGCGACGTTCCGGACCTTGCTGAGCGCCGCCGTCTTCGCGAGGACCAGCGGAGGAGTCTTGAGGGCAAGGCCACGCGCCTCGGAATCGACGACAACGAACTCGACGTCAATCTCGGCGGGTCCATCAACTTGGAGCACTCGGTCCCCGACGAGATCGTGACGGCGGTCGTCGGCGCGTCACACAATCGACTGGATAGCAACGCGGACGGACCGAGCAGCGAGGACAAGGATGACTCATGAATTTCATAGCACCGACAGGACAGCGTATGGATGAACCGACAGCAGATGGAGAACTACGTCGGCCTCTTGGCCGGTGTCGCTCTCGTCGGGATGCTCGTCGGGGCATGGTACCTCCAGCGCCCGATCACCGACCGAACGCTGGCGATCTTCGCCCTCTTGCTGTGGGCGACCCTCCAGATCGACATCTCGGCGGTGGTCCCGTTCCAGATCGTCACCAACGAGCGCGACGACGGGGAGGAGTGACATGATCGAGCTCCGCCCGACGGTCAAGGCACTCGGCGTGCTCGCTGGCTTCCTGCTCATCGCGTATGGCTTCGCCATCGCCGGCCTGCCGCGGTACGACACGGTCTCGAACAAGTACGCCAGCGCCATCTCCTCGGTCGGGCTCGTGCTCGTCCTGGTCGCGACGGGCGGCTTTTTCGCCGGCAGTCGGATCTCGCTCGCGCTCGAAGCGAGCGGCTACGCGGTCGGCGGCATCGGTGGGACGCTGGCGTTCCGACGCATCGCGAACAACCAACAGCGGTTCGAACAAGCATGAATCTCGACACAACGCAAAAAGACGACATCGTGGAAGCGGTCACAGGCATCGGCGGCGTATTCATCATCGGCGGCACGCTCCTGTCGGTCTACACCGGCACGCTCGGCGTGCCCGATGCGCTCGAAATCATCCTACCGATCCTCGGCGCGCTCGGGATCTACGAGAGCGGGCGGCGACGGGGGAAGAAATCGCCGCTGGTTAAGATGGCGCTCGAACAGGTCGACGCGCTCGGAGAGCAGCAGGGTATGCAGGACGCGAGCGAGAGCACATCCGCCAGCCAGGCAAGCCAGACCGACCCGCCTTCCGCCGACGAACAGAACTTTGCCAACAGCGTCACGCCGAGCGACAGCCAGACCGGAAGCACCTACGCGCAGGTCCGCGAGGCCATCGAGCGCGCGGATTATGGGACGCTCCGGCAGGTCGCCACGCTCGTCGACGGGGCGCAAGGCGCGGGCGAGGGCAACACCATCGACAAGATGCGCGAGGACCTCCGAGCGGCTGACCCTGCCGAGGTCGCGAGCGCCTTCGAGACAGTAACGAGCAACCGAACAGACGGGAGCGGATGAGCACCGCGCCCGCGCCCACCGACGACCTCGACGGCACGACCAGGACGGCGCTCTACCGCGCCACGTACGAGGATCTGCCGACGTTCGCCGACCTGATCTTCAGCCAGTCGTTCGGGCCCGACGACGAGCCGGGCGATGAGTTCACGCGCGGGTCGTGGGTACGCGAGCGGCTGGAGTTCCTCCAGTCAGGAAACAAGACGTGCGACATCGGCCCGCGGAACCACCTGAAAAGCACTGGCTTCTACATTCATGTGCTCTGGAAAATCTGGCGAGCCCGATTCAATGCGTTGCCAGACGTTGAATGGGCCGACGGGCCTGCCAGATTCGAGATGCACTACTTTTCATACAAGCAAAAGTCTGCTGGCTACCACATCGGCGAAGGCTCCGATAGCATCAAGAACCTCATTGAGCGCAACCCGTACTTCGATGGACTGGAGGACCTGAAACCGACGGCTGAGACCAAGGGGAAGTGGACGTGGGATGGCACCCACGAGATCACGCTCTCGCCACACGGGATGATGAGTCACGTTCGTGGGATTCACGCGGGCTACGTCTACGTCGACGACCCGTTCCAGGATCCCGAGAACGACCTCAATCCGACGAAGATCCTGAAGATCAACAACGTGTTCCGGGCCGGCGTCTCGTCGATCCCGAAAACCGAGCACGGCGAGGAACTCCACGTCACGACCACCCCACAGACCGAGGAGGACTTTACTTTCGACGAGTCGCTGCTGGAGGACTACGAGTACATGGTCCAGCCGGCCATCGAGGACCGTGCCACCGAGGACGTCCTCTGGCCGGAGTGGATGAGCTACGACGCGCTGATGAATCGCAAGCGCGAGATCGGCGAGAAACTGTTCAACCAGGAGTTCATGTGCTCGCCGAAGTCGAGCGAGGTCGCCTTTTTCAGCGACGAGGACCTCGGCCATCTGATCGCGCCGGAACTGCCGGACTGGGGCGCGGACCGCTCGCTCGCGACTGACGCGATGCCCACTGCGCTCCAGGACTGGCTCGCCTCGCCCGCCGTGACGGGTGTCGTCGGCGGCCACGACATCGGCAAGCGAAAGCACCCGGCCCACTGCGCGGTCTTCGCCGTCTGTCGACGCTGGTTTCCCGACGACGATGGCGTGCTCGTCGAGGAACCGGGCGGTCATCTCGTGCAGCTGCATCAGAAGTGGATGGACGGCTGGGCGTACACCCGGCAGGTCAGATACCTCCGCCGCGCCATCGATTTCTTCGGCGTGCGCACGCTCGCCTACGACGACACTCGGGGCGAGTTCGAGAGCCTCGAAGAGCAGGGCAAGCTCCCGCACGAGATGAAACCTGTCAGTCTCTCCGGCAACGCGAAAGACTCGATGGCGGGCGCTCTCGACGTGTTCGCGTCGGACGAGAGAATAGTTTTATTACCTGACGGCCGCCAGAAGAGACAACTGGGCGTCGTGACCAACGACCTCGACGCCGTCGAGACCAACGAGGGCCACGGCGAGCCGTTCACGTCCATCGGACTGGCGGCGTGGCAGGCCCAACGCGAACACTGGGGGTCGCGCGTCGGTTCACTGGAGATGTAACCAATGGATGACACAAACTCCGACGGGACTGCACACGTCCACAAACTCGACTTTGATAAAGACCTCTCCGAGCGCGGTGGCTGCATGCCGAGCTACGAGGGCGTGGACTTCAAATGCCCGAATTGTAACGCATACACCACCCTTTGGACCGCCATCAACTTCGGCGAGTGCATCGAGTGCGACATGGAGATGGCAGTCTACATCGGGTTCGGAGATGAAAACGATGGCAGATAATTCACCCATCAAGCGACTGCGCGACCGCGTGGCGAAGGGTCTCTGGAGCGGCGACGTCGTCGACGATCCGACGCACACCGACAGCGGTGTCGTTGGCTCGACCGGCTCGTCGGTCTATCACCGTAACCAAAACCAGTGGTCGCGGACGGAGGTCGGCATCTCGAAGGCCGATAACGGGATCCGTCGAGGTTCGGTTCCCGAGCATATCGAGAGTCCGATCAAGGGCCGGCCCCGGAGCTACAACCCGCTCTCGCTGCGGAAGCTCGCCAAGTCCGGTGAGGTCCAGATCAACATGAGCGCCATCCTCGGCGACCTCGAAAGCGTCCCCTGGTCGGTGGTCCCTGTCGACGAGGAGACCGACGTGCCGAGTAGCGTCCTCGACGATGCGGAGCGAGCGCTGGAGGATCCGAACCCGAACCCCGAATCGTTCAACGACATCAACTCGATGCTCGCTCGCGATCTCCTGGAGGTGGGCAACTGCGTGTCGGTCGTGAATCTCGAAGTCGACGGGCGGCGTGCCGAACCCATCCCGCTCGACCCGAACACGTTCACGGCGGACTGGGATTCTCACCGCATCCTCCAGCGGTTCTTCCAGTATCCGAGAGCGGAACAGCGCTGGGGCCAGCCCGAAGAGTTAGAGCGCGACGTCGTCATGTGGGGCGTCTTCCAGCCCACGCAGACGCGTGCGGGGATCTACGGCTACAGTCCTGTCGAGATGGTGGCTCGCTTCATCAACATCATGGGCGGGCTCGTCGACAAGGAGATCAACGAACTCGAAGAGGGGATGCCCTCCGGCCTGATCACGCTGATCGGCGACGAGTGGTCCGACCGTGATTATGACAAGTTCGAGACTTACTGGCAGGAAGAGGTCAAAGGCGAGCAGATCAAGCACCCCTACACTCGCGGCGAGGCGGATTTCGTCCCGTTCAACATGACATACAAGGAGCTACAGGTGCTCGACCGCCAGCAGTGGTACTCGAAGCTCGTCGCCGCTGCGTTCCGAACGCCAGTGAGCGAGACGGGGCTGGCTATCGGCGAGGAGATGACGCGGGCAACGGACGTCTCGATGCGCCAGAAGTACAAGCAGCGTGCGCTCGGATCGATCCTCCGGAATCTCGAAACGCTGTGGACGAACCAGTATCTCCAGCGCTGGTGGCACGAGGACATCCGCCTCAAGTTCGACCCTGGCCGAGACCTGATGGAGAAGAAGGAAATCGCCGAGACGAACAAGCTCCGGCTGGAGAACGGGACAGTGACGGTCAACGAGATTCGCGAAGAGCGCGGCGAGGACCCGGTCCCGTGGGGCGACGAGCCAGGCACGCCGGCGACGCGCGGCGGTAGTGGAAGCAGCGGAAACGGTGGTGTGCTCTCGCCGGAGGGCGAGAACCAGAACTCGCAGGGTCCGGGCGGCGAGGGCCTTCAGCAGAATCAGACACCGACACAGGACGGCGATACGGGTTTTAGCGACGGCGGCGACGGTCAGAGCGCCGCCGCATCGAAAGGCTACGACGTGGCCGACGGCTACTGGCTGCCGGGCGACGTCGACGTCGTCTCGATGAAGGCGCTCCGGAGCACCGACGACTATCGCCAATTCAGTTTCCAGCCCGGCGAGATCGAGGCGCTCCAGGAGGACGTCGAGCAGGTCTACGCCAACGCTATCGAGCGCGTCCTGAATCAGATCAAGGGCAACCAGCAGTTGCTCCGCCGACCGGCCAGTGACTCGCAGGGCAAATCGCCCGCGCAGGTGGGCGCACAGAAGAACATCCCGGCGATGATGCAGCTCATCAAAGAGGAGATCGGGATCGGTTTCGCCGAGGACGTCCGCGATGTCCTGGTCGAGCACAAGACCGAGAAGATCACCGAGGGCGAAGAGGACATTCTCACCGAGCTCCGGCAGGCTGGTCTCACCGTCGAGGACGTCGACCTCGATCAGGTGCGCGACCGCGTCGTCGAGCGTATCCAACGACGGGCGCTCCGCATCACGAAACCGATCAGCCAGCGCCTCGAGGACGACCTTCGCGAAGTGATCGAGATGGCGTGGACCGAGGGCCATCGCATCACGCGGGTCGAGGAGAACATCGAGGAACTGTCCAAGGACTGGCAGGGCTACGAGGCCGAGCGCCTCGCCCGCGACCAGCTGGGCAAAGCCGCGAAGGAGGGCCGCACCGAGTACGCCGAGGCGACTGGCGACGAAGTCGGTGGCTGGGCGCGAACGTGGATCGCCACGGGCGGGCGGTCGGGCGACGGGCGGACGCGCGACTCACACAAGCGGATGCACGGCGAGACTGTCGGCCCCGGCGAGTCGTGGCACGTGGACTATCGCCCGGACGGCGGGCCCGCATCGGTGAGCGAGAAGTTCCCTGGTGCGTCGGTGTGGGGCATCCAGTGCCGGTGTGACTTCTCGCTCTCGCCACAGACGACGGTCGCGAAGGTTCGGAAGTGGGCCGACGACCCGACCCGCCGGATGCAAGAGGTCGCCAACGAGCAGGACACGCCCATCGACGAGGTGCTGCTGGCTGCGGAACTCGGCGATGAGAGTCGAACACAGGCCCACAAGCGGCTGGGCGTTTCACGGCCGACGTACTACTCGTGGGTCAAGAAAGCAGGACTCGCGTAGTTAGTTTACTCTGTGGCATACTCTTATATTAGCCCACATACAACCTACTGGTGAGTATGACGGACGCATTCAAATGCGACGCCTGCGAGGAGTTCTTCGAGGGAATGGCAGCCTCCCGGTGGGAAATCCAGCCTCAACAGGCCCCACCGACAATATTGGAGTTCTGTGGCGAATGCAGCGAACAGATGGACGAACGGGTAGATCACGCACTGACTATGGTCGGTAACCAGCGACAATCAGGCTACTAAACTAAGCGAGAAATACGGGCAAATAGCACTCTGGCTAACTGCCGCTGGTCAGGAACATGATGTTCCGTGTGTTCTTGATGATGCTCCCGCTCGCCAGCGTGAAGAACGGGCTCATGAGGAACATGAGCAGGAAGTACGCGCTGCCGAGCATCCAGCCGACAGTCACGAACCACACGAGTCGAACCAGTCCGGTGATGAGTCCCATAGCTAACCCTACGCACGTTTGAGTGATAAAGCTACGTACTAATTCTTGGTAGCAAAGAGGGCGCGGATGGGCATCGGCGGGTCGGAGCGCCCGCAACGCCGTCGCGCCCGGCAGATACCGTCTCTCGGAAACTGTGTCGAACAGACGAACCATCGACGTATCGTCGACGGCACTCGACCGCGCTCTTTGACGCGGGTTTATCGCCTCGCTCTCCCTCTCCGAGCGGGGGAGGTGTGACGGGCCGTGTGGCCCGACTCGTGCTATGTCAGCCCACTCTAATAATGTAGTCTCGCGAGCCAACTACACACGCGCAGTCTTGTGATTTAACAAAATCTGTTAACCTCAGCGCGCTGATTACATTATAGGAACGGTAGGCCATCAGCCGGAGTAATGACAGGCCCGACGGCTGCCATTGGTGCCCCTATCGTCAGCAAGGACGCCGACGAGCAGGTCGTCACCGCGCCTGTCCTCGTGCCGGATCAGCCGGATCGAGAGCGCCACAAGTACCGTGCGGAAAACATCGCGAACGTTGCGCGGTCGTTTCTCCCGGACGGGAAGATCGACGCAATGCACGCCGGCGGCGACGTCGGCCACCCGACCGAGAGCTACGTCGCGCCGGACACGCTGCGCTTCGACGGTGCCGACCGGACCATCCCGGCTGGCACGTGGATGGTTTCGGCGAAGGTCACCGACGAGAGCGTCTGGCGTGACATCAAGGCTGGCGATCTGACGGGTGTCTCGGTGTTCGGGCCCGTGCGCGCGGTCTACGATAGTGACGGCGAGCAGCTGGACATCGAGGAGATCGCCCGCCCCGTCGGGCCCAGCACGGGAGCGGGAGCACAGCCAGAGCTCGCCAATAGTTTTGCGGACGGTGGGCCGTCGATGGAACTCCCGCCCGCGCCCGTCGGCGAGACGTGGACGGTCGAGTTCGCAGAGGCGACCCACGTCAGCATCGTCGACGACCCGGCGGTGCAGGCGGCGAGTTTTGTGGTCGCGAAGTCAGCGAGCGGCAGCGGTACCCAGGAACAACCAGTTATGGACGACGAATTTGAACAGCGGTTCGACACAATCGAAACGGCAGTAGAAAAGAGCGCCGAAGCGGCCGAATCGGCGGCCGAGTCGGCCGAAGAGGCACAGAGCGCGGCCGAAGAGGCTGTCGAGAACGCCGGCAGCGATGGCGGCGACGGTGGCGGCGACGGCGGCGGATCGGACGGTCTCGACGACGACCTCGAAACCCGCCTCGACGAGCTGGAGAGCAAGCTCGAGGACGTCGGCAGCGAAGGCGGCGACGGCGGCGACGGTGGGGAGGGCGGTAGCGACCCCGATTTCGACATCGAGGATTCGGACCTCGACGAGAGCACCATCGAAGCGCTCGCCGACGCGGGCGCTATCGACGAGGACACCGCCGAAGCGCTCGGCGCGCCGACGTCGGGTATCGAGAAGCGACTCGCGGCCATCGAGAAATCCCTCGAACAGCAGAACGGTCGGCAGGGCGCTGCCACGCAGCTCGACGCGCTCGGCGAGGACGGCGAAGAGAGCGACGGCGGTTTCGTCGGTGACGGCGACATGGCGGCTGCAGTCAAGCGTGCCGGAACCGCGGGCGGCGAAGGCGGTGAGGACGAATGAGTGATGCACTCATCGCCACGCCGAAGAGCAACACTGTCAACGCGCGCAAGGAGTTCTCGGCGGCGTTCGGCGACATCCCTGACGGCACCGTCATCTCGGACCCGCTCGGCGCGATCACTGGTGAAGAGGGCTACGACGCCCGGCCGGAGCTGGAGAAAGCGTATCAGAGCGAGTACCGCGCGCTCGATGAACTCATGCAGGACGGTGCGAGCCTCCGCGGGGCGATGGCCCAGGTCGCCGCGGCGAAGGGCCTCAACATCGCCGACTATCAGCTCCCGACCTACCCGCTGAACGACCTGACGTGGCTCGCCGACCGGAACACGCCGGCGTGGGACATGCTGCCGAAACTGGCTCGGAACAGCAACACCGTCGAGCAGGACTCGGTGACGGAGCTCTCCCAGCCATCGATCGGTGGCGAGCGCGACGTCCCGGACGACTCGGACCTCACCACGCAGCCGAAAACGCAGTCGATGACGTACTACCGGGTCACCGGCTCGGTGAGCGGTCCGATGAACCTCGCGTCGGCGGGCTTCCGCAACGCGATGGGCGTCGAGCAGCGGGCGAAGTCGACCGCGATGGCACACTTCGGCGAGAACCTCGTCCTGAACGGCGCACCCACCAACGGCACTACCGACGGCTCGATCAACGACGAGCGCGCCTACAAGGGGATGCGTACGCTCGCGACGGACAACGGGCGCGACCACGAACCCGACGCCGGCGCTGGCTCGACGATCACGCCGGAGATGGTCCGCGAGAACGTCCGCCGGACGGTCGAAGAGGGCGGCAACCTCGGAACGACGGTCTCGTTCGCGGACCTGAAGACCATCACTGACCTCAAGAACGCGCTCGACGACCACGACCCGGTCATGATCGAGGGTGGGCCGACGGGCACCATCAACCTCGGCGCGCAGTCGGTGATGATCGACGGCCATCGGCTGGTCCACTCGGACTACATGCCGAACACGGCGTACGATGCGTCGGCGAACCCCGACGGCCGCCAGCTGCTCACCGTCGACATGCGCTTCCACGCGGTCCACGACCTCGCGTCGACGATGATGGAGACCCTCGCGAAGACCGAGGACGCCGACCGCTTCTTCCTGAAGCGCTACAGCACGATGCTCCAGGACGCGGGCGCCCACGAGTACACGTCGCTGCTCACGGGGCTGGCCTAAGATGACGTTCAGCTACGAACCCGACGAACACGGCAACGGGTTCCTCGTACTCACCGAGAGCCGGACCAACGTCCGCACGAACATCGACGACCACGACATCAACGACCTTCGTCGGATTATCGAGCACTACGAGGAAGATAACGGGGAGGTCGAAGGCTGATGGCCGTCGACGGCGTCAAGGGCTATCTCCCGCCGGAGGGCCCGGCCCACGGCGTTCCGTATCGCTGGATTCCGGGCCAGGAGTCGCACAAGATCGGCAACGCGGTCGTCGACTCGCCGGAGAGTCTGATCCTTACGGCGAACCAGACCGCCCAGCGCAACTGCGAGCGCTCGAACCTCGAAGAGGTCACCGACGAGGCCGTCGAGCAAGCACTCGAAGCCGTCCTCGAAGGCGAGGACAGCGAGGTCGCCGACATCGTCGCCGACTATCGCGCCGGCAACGACGACGTCGCCGCGCCCCAGTCCGAGCGCCCGGACATCCCGAACGACGACGAGCTCGAAGCGATGGAGTACCGCGCCGACGACGACACGGTCGACCTGCAGGACCTCGCGCAGTCCTACGGTATCACCGCGAACCAGTCGGCCGATGAGCTGATCGCCGCGCTCGGCGAGGTCCGCGATCAGGAGGGCGAGTAGCATGGCGGCGGGGGAAGGCGCGGAACTCACGGAACGGCCGGCTCCAGCGGAGACGCGGTGTCCCGAGTGCGGATCCGAGCCGACAGAGGAGTCCAAACGCGACAGGCACCTCTCGAATCTCGGCTACCTCCATCAGGACGTCCGTCTGCGCTGTTCGGCCGACGACTGCGATGGGCTCTGGGTCGCCGGGATGCCCATCGGCGAGTTCGACCGGCCGGAGCTGGCCGCAGACATGCAGTGTGGTGCCTGCGAGAGCGACCTGCCGATGCTCGTCCACCGCGTGCGGATGCGCGGCGTCGGCGGCCACGACATCGGCCTCGACCTGAAGTGTCCGAACCCGGAGTGCTACCGCTTCGAGCAGGTCGGCCGCGACCTCGACAAGGAGGGCGTCGCGCTCGTCGGCTATCCGGAGATCACGGGCCAGACCGAGGGCGCTGATCCCTACGGCTGGCAGGAGGACGGCGACTGATGCCGGAGTTCGATGAGAAGGCGCGCGTGTCCGAGACCTCCGACGAGGACCCGCGCGAGAGCGGGGGGTCGGCGTAGTGCCGACGACCTCGTCGGGCGAGACGGTGTACGCTGACCCCGACGAGCTACAGCAGTACGTCCAAACCAGCCCGGAGAGCCTCGGCCTCTCGACGACGGCCGACGTCAACTCCGACGGCGTCTCGGACTGGCAGAACTTCCTCGAATCGCTCCAGACCAAAGCGAAGGGCCGCATCGACGACTACTGCCGGCGCGACTTCGAGGACCACCCGAACGACACGGTGGTTCTCGATGGCGGCGGCAAGGGCGTGCTCTATCTGCCGGATCCGATCCGCGACGTGTCGGAGGTCCGCATCGACGGCGACCACGTCGACGCCGACGACTACCACGCGAAACTCTCCGGCGCGCTCATCTACACGGCCGGCGCGAGCAGTCCGTCCCGCGGCCACTACGGCAACGAGGACGGCCCGTACACGCGCTCGCGCACGCGACGGGATGGTCGCTGGCCGGACGGCTACGGCAACGTCGCGGTCGACCTCACCCACGGCTACGAGCGCCCGCCCGAAGCGGTCCGCGAGGCCGAGATGAAACTCGTCGACCACACGCTCGTCGGGATGAGTCAGAAACGCGAGGGGATGGTCGTCCAAGCCGACTCCTACGAGATGGCAGTCAACATCCCCGTCGCGTGGAACTCCGAGGTCGCGGGGATGCTCAAGCCGCACCGCTCGGTGGAGGTGGGTAACTGATGCCGGGCGGCTCGGTCCGCGTCGATCTGGAGTTCGCCGACGAACTGCGCGAAGGCGCGGAGGAGTTCCACAACTTGGCCGAGGAGATGCCCGGCCACGCCCGCGCGATCAAGCGCGCCATCGGCGAGGACCTCGTCGGTGGCCTCAAGCGCGAGATCCCCACCAACACCGGCCGGGCGAAGGGAACGATTCGCGTCGTCGAGAGCGGTGGCGGCGGCACGCGCGTGGTCGCCGGCGGTCGGAACGGCGTCGACTACATCCTCCCGCTGCTGGAGGGGTCGGCACCGCACGCGCCCGGCTCGTCGGATCCGAGCGAGAACAAGGCGCTCGCTCGGTGGGCGCGCCGGAACAACTACCCCGGCGGGTTCGACAGCATCTACTGGAGTATCGCCCGCCACGGGACGGAAGCTCACGACTTCGTGAGCGAACCGTTGCGGGAGACTCAGTCCGACTCGGCGGACATCGCCGAGCAAGTGCTTCGCAATCGGGGGGCGTTCGACTGATGGCAAGCGACGTCAACCCGATGGAGCACCCGCCCGGCACCGGTCAGAGCGCGGAGCCGCTCGACTGGTCCGCGTGGTACGCCGAGACGCTCGACGCGCTCGTCGCGCAGATCGGAGCGGCCAGCATCCAGTGGGGCACCGATCCCGACGGCGAGCAGTACATCATCGAGGGTCAGCAGCGCCCGGCCGGCGTCGAGTATCCGCTCGCGATGATCCTGGAGTTCCGCAAGGTCCGCGACGACGCCGCATCGGACCGCGACGAGGAACTCTACGACATCAACGCGAACGTCTCGGTGTTCGACCGCGACGACCCGCGCGACTACGACTCGAACCTCCGGAAGACCGTCGGCCAGATGGGTGCGGTGCAGTCGGCGCTGTACGACGACCGGAGCCTCGGCGGGACGTGCGAGTATCTGTACGTCGAGGAGACGACGGCCTTCGAGTTAGAGACCGAGCGGACCGGCGAGACGGTCGGTAGCATCGATCTGCGCATCAAGAAGGAAGCGAAGCATCCGTACTAACAGGAGATAGACATATCCATGACATCCACAGTAGTCGAAGAAAACCAGCGCATCGTCGGTGACATCATCGTCATCGAGACCACGGACGACGCCACTGCGACCGCCCCGACGTGGACGGCCGTCGGTAGCACAACTGACTCGATAGAGCTCTCGCCGAACGCCGAGATGGGCGACGCTCGCGAACACGGCGAGTTCGTCCTGCAGAAGGATCCGGTGAGCGAGGCGTGGGAGATCGCGCTCTCGGCGAACATGCTCTCGGGGCCCGCACAACTGCAGGCGCTCGGTCTGCTGACCGACGACTTCCACGTGCGCGGGGCCTACGACCCCGGCCGGACGAGCAACGAGGCGTTCCGGATCACGGTGTACGCCGATCAGGCGGCCTACGACGCGGGCAACTTCAAGGCACAGATCGGGGCCAGCAACTACGTCGCCGCGCACGACGGCGGCGAGATCAACGTCGACGACTACTCGACGATCTCGGTCGTCTTCCACCTCCGCCAGCGTCCGGTCCGCATCGGTCTCGGCGGCACGCTCGGTAGCGGCGGAGGCGGTGGTGCCTGATGAGCGCCTCCGCTAACAGCGGCAGCGAGGGGCTACCCGAGCACTCCCAGGACCGCGAGTCGTGGGACGAACTCGGCAACCCCGAACAGCAGGACACGCTCGTCGAGGCGATGCAGGAGCGTGCGCTCGATGGCAGCGGCGATGCGGACGTCCCGGATTGGGACGACTACGACGAGCCGACGAAGTCCGAGACGCTCGCGGCCATCGAGCAGTCGCTCGAAGACACCTGGACCGTCGAGGCCTTCGAAGGGGTCGAGAACAAGCGTACGATCCCGGTCGAGGTCTACGAGCTCACCGGCGACCAGGAGGAAGAGATGAACGAGAAGGCCGAGGTGATCTCTCGGGTCAGCCAGCTCAGCGAGAGCGACGACATCGACGACGTCGACGACCTCCGCGAAGAGATGGGCGAGGACGCCGACGAGCTGTTCGAATCGCTCGAAGACGCCGAAACGTGGCTGTTCGAGTTCCTCGGCGAGATCTCCGAAGACCCCACTCTCAGCGCCGACTGGTGGCGTGATACCAGCAACTACCCGGCCGGGTTGCACAGCGAAGTGTTCTCGGAGATCTTCGTCCGCCACCAGGAACAGCAGCAAGCGGCCCAATCCTTTCGCGAGAAGCGACTTGGGGGCCGCTCTCGGTGAAACCTGCCGTGCGTACGGACGCTTCCCGCACGAACTCGCGGAACTCCCGCCGGCCGAACGACAGTTCGTGCTCGTGGAGTTCGGCGAGCGCCTCGACGAGCGCAGTGAACAGTCCGGTCAGCTACAGTCCAAACTAAACGGAATTTAAATACACAATGGCTGGTGGCGAGGTCCTCGCGAACATCATCCTCAGCGGTGACGAGAGCGCCGCCCGTGGATTCGAGGACGTCGGCGACGAGATGGAAGGCAGCGCCGCCAGCGCTGGTATCTTCTCGGCCGCCTTATCGCGCGTTGCCGACGGACTCTCCGATACGATCACACCGGCCCGGCTGTCGGCGTCGGCTATCGACGAGACGGGCGACGAGGCTCAGGAGGCCGGGATGCAAGCCGCCGGTGCATCCGGCGGTGCCGGCCTACTCTCGACGGCGCTACTCGGAATGGGCACCGCTGGAGCACTCGCCTCGTCGAGTCTGTCGGGCGTCGCCCTCAGCATCGGCGCCGTGACGCTCGCGCTCGCGCCTCTGCTACCGGCGCTCTCGCTCGCGGCAGGGGCGGTCGGGGGTCTCGCGATGGCATTCGGGGCGATCCTCGGCAGTGGCCTGCTCGCGTTCAACGAGCGCACGAAGGGTCTGAAAAAGACACTCGCCGATTTGCAGTCCGAACTGAAGCCGCTGATTGTTTCGTTCGGTTCACAATTCATCCCACTGATACGTGACGCGCTGAACGCAGTGGTCCCGTTCGTCAAATCGCTGCTCGACGCGACCGGCAATTTAACACCGTTCACGAACGCGCTGCGAGCGCTCGGCGGTGCGGCATTCACGATCATCCCGAAGGTGGTCTCGCTGTTCATGTCGGTCGCTCGAAAAGCGCTGCCGGCGATGACGAAACTCGGGAATTTCATCGCGACGAATCTCGTGCCAGCGCTGTCGGCGCTGTTTCAGGCCGGGCGAAACGCTGCCGGCCCGGTCGCACGTCTCGGGATGGCGCTGTTCGATCTGCTGGGGTCGCTCGCGCCAGTGGCCGGCCTGATCGGCCGTGTGGCGCTGCAGGCGTATGATCTCGCCACCGGCTTCGTCAAGGCGGGTGCGTCGCTGACGACCGGTCTCCTCTCAGGGATCGCGACGGCCGTTCGCACGCTCACGCGCTGGGGGCAGACGATCATGTCCGTCGCCGTGCCGGCAATCATGACGCTCTCGAAGGCGTGGCAGGGTCAGGGCGGCCGCATCCTCTCGGTCGCGATCGGCATGTTCCGGGCTATCGGCGAGCGGCTGCTCCCAACGTTCAGCCAGTTGGGCCGAACCGCTGGTGGCGTGATCGCGAAGATTGCGGCATTCTGGAACACGCACGGCTCGTCGATCCTGTCGATGATCCGGCTCGTCTCGCGGAATCTGTCGGAAGGACTTATCCAGGCGATGGCAATGGTTGCCTCGGCCGTCCAGGGGGATCTCCTGCAGGCCAAAACCGCATTTCATGATTTCAAGGCCGCTGTCCTGAACGTCTGGCGGTTGCTGTGGCCGCAGGTCAAACGCCTCGCCGTTGCTGGACTCACGGCAGCGTGGAACTGGGTCAAAGGGCCGGGCCTCTCGATGGCGAAAAGCGCCATCTCGGCACTCGCGTCGGGCGCTCTCGCAGCGCTCCAGTTCACCCGCGAACAGATCGTGCCCCGAATCAGGACCGGGCTCTCGATGGCATGGTCGTGGATCCGCGGCCCCGGCGTCTCACTCGCAAAGCAGGCGTTCGGCTTCTTAGCGACACAGGCGCTCGCAGCGCTCGAATTTGGCCGCGAGCAGATCATCCCCGCAGTCCGCACCGGCCTGTCGATGGCTTGGGACTGGGTGCGTGGTCCCGGTGTCTCGCTGGCGAAACAGGCGCTCGAGTTCCTGGCGACACAAGCACTCGCGGCGCTCGAGTTCACCCGCGAGCAGATCGTGCCGAAGATCAAGACTGGCCTCGGAATGGCGTGGACGTGGATCCGAGGGCCGGGCGTCAATCTCGCGACGTCGGCGCTTTCGTTCCTGGTCACGCAGCTGCTCGGTGCCTGGGAGTTCGTCCGTCAGGACGTCGTCCCGCCGATCAAGACCGGGCTGGGGATGGCATGGACGTGGTTGCGGAGTAACGGCGTCTCGCTCGCGAAGAGCGCCCTCTCCTTTTTGGTCACACAGGCGCTGACCGCGTGGGAGTTCGTCCGTCAAGACGTCGTTCCGCCGATCAAGAGCGGTCTCGGCAAGGCGTGGTCGTGGCTCAAAAACAACGGTGTCTCGCTCGCCAAAACGGCACTCGGTGCAGTTGTCGACGGCGCGCTCACCGTCTGGAAGTTCACCCGCCAGCAGATCGTTCCCCCAGTCAAGACCGCGCTCTCGAAGGCGTGGTCGTGGCTCAAAGGTAGCGGTGTCTCACTGGCAAAAGGAGCGTTCGGGGCGGTTGTCGACGGCGCACTCACAGCGTGGAAGTGGACGCGGCAGAACATCGTCCCGCCGGTCAAGAAGGGACTGGGCCGTGCATGGAAGTGGATCCGGAGCAGCGGTGTCTCGCTCGCGAAGGGTGCACTCTCGTTCCTCGCTACGCAGGCAGCGAACGGGCTGAATCAATTCAAGCAGGACATCCTTCCGAAGATCACGTCCGGCATCGACGGGGTCGTTCGCTGGATCAAAAACAAGGGTCTCTCGCTGTTCAAGGGCGGATTCAGAACCATCGGCCGGAACATCGGTCCGGCAGTGACGTTCATCATCGACACCGCTGTCGATCTCGTCAAGAACGGCATCCCGCGCATCCGGCGCTGGCTCGCAAATAACGGCGTCTCGATCATCAAGAAAGGGTTCAAGGCCATCGGCAGTGGGATCCGTTCACTCATCCTCGGGATGTTCGCCATCGCGGGGATCGTCGGGCAAGCCGTCGTCTCAACCATCAACGGCATCGGCGACTGGCTCTCCTCTGGCGGCGCGACGAAGCTCAAGAACTCCTTTATCGACATCGTGACAGGTATCGCGTCGTACCTGAAAAACGATGCTCTCGGCGACCTCGTCGGAGCAGTGGAGCTCATCATCGAAGGGATCTTCGCCGCCTTCGAGGGACTCTACCAGGGTCTTATTGGCGGCAGTCTCATCCCTGACCTGATCTCCGACATCACGAGTGCGTTCACCAGTTGGGACATCGTCGGCACGATCACGCGGATCCTCGATTCGGCATGGCAGGAGTTCACGAATTTCGCCACTGACTCGCTGAAAGAAGTCACGACGCTGGTCAGCGACATCACGACGGAGTTCAGCGTGTGGGGCATCGCATCCACAGTCTGGAGCACGCTCTCGTCGGCGGTGACGAAGTTCGTCAACTTCGCGGGTGATGCGCTCTCCGAGGCAACCGGCCTGATCTCCGACATCAACTCGAAGTTCAACGCCTGGTCGCTCGCTCAGGTCGCGTGGAACGTGCTCTCTTCGGTCGTGACTGAGTTCGGAAACTTCGCCGGCGACATCATCGGGGGCAGTGGGGCCGTCATCAACGGACTCATCTCCGACATCGACTCTTACATCCGCAACGACGCCAAATCCGACCTCGTCGGGGCCTTCGAAGCGGTCGGTCGTGGAATCGAGACGGCCTTCGGCAACGCTGCCGACTGGGCGATCTCGGCGTTCAACGACACGATGCCCGATAGCATCTCCGTGCCGCAGGTCACCATCGGCGGCGGTGGCGTCAATATCCCGAGTGTGACGGTCGCCGGCAAGACCATCGGCGGCGGGCGGCTCTCGATTCCGAGCGCGACCGTCGGCGGCCAGTCCTTCGACATCCCACAGCTGGCGGCCGGCGGGATCGCGACCGGCCCGACGCTCGCACAGATCGGGGAGGGCCGCGAGGACGAGGCGATCCTCCCACTATCGCGCCTCGAAGGGATGCTCGCGATGGGCTCCGGCGACAGCATCGACGAGCGCAAGCTCGGGCAGGCGATTGCCGAGCACATCGACCTCGCGCCGGAGGTCGCGCTTGAGTTGTTCCTCGACCGCTCGCGGATGACCGACTCGCTGCTCGATGAGATTGACGAACGCCAGACACGGCACTCGGGAGGGCGTAGCTGATGAATGTGCACGCTGACGCATGGCGCATCGGCGGCGTGCCGGTCTCGTGGATCGAGGGCAACCAGCCCGCGCCCGTCCGTGGCGAGAGCGGCACCTATGAACTCCGGCTCGTCGCCGACGGTCGCGGCGATCACGTCGCTCGTTATCAGGCGATCATGGACTGGCAGGTCCACGCCGGCGAGTTCGATATGTACGACACGATCTCAGGCCCACCGATGTTCCGCGAGCAGCACGAGCGCGAGCCGCTGCTCGTGGCGGTCGAACCAGCCAGCGACGACCCGACCGGCCGCGGCCTGTGGGGGCTCGTCGAGAACGTCGATGACTCGACCGAAGTCCCACAGCGCAAGTGTTTCGTCTCGGTGGACGTCCTCCACCTCGCACCGCTTGGCGACTACGCTGACAAACAGGCCGTCCGGCAGGCGCTCGAAGCCGACGGTCCCGCACCATAACCCAAGGAGAAACTAAGAATTTGGCACCAACAGTAACAGATTACGGCTGGGAGTATTTCATGGAACTCGCCGGCCCCGGAACCATCACGAAACCGACCACGCTCGTCGTTGGACTCCACCGCGACAGCGACGATAACATCGGCGACGACTCGGACATCGCGGCCATTCAGAGCGAACCCGACGGCTCGGACTATCAGCGCCAGACCCCCGACGCCACGTCGTGGGCCGTCGCATTCGTCAACGGACGCTTTCAGATGGTTCTCGACGGCATCCCGTTCCAGACTGGCGACGCCACGGTCTCGGCGGCGTCGTATTTCGTCGCTGCCGAGTTTCAGGCCAGCGGCGACTCTTCGGCCACGCTGCACTTGCTGCTGTCCGGGCCGCTCGAAGGGGCGATTGATCTCAGCGTACTCCAGAGTTACACGCTCAACAACGCCGGGCTATTCGACGGTGATGGCTGAATTATGGCGACCGAGACCGTTACTTCCGAGTGGCAGCAAATCACCGATGGGGATACCACGACCGTTGACATCCCCGAGGGACGCGACATCTCCGGCGGGCGCGTGCGCTGGCGTGGCGACACTGATCCTGCACACGACACCGAACGGACATACTCGAACTCGGCCGCCAAGAGCGGCGAGGGGTACGTCGATGTGCAGACGAACTTCCCGGACGTTTCCGGCGAGTTCGTTCGCTGTGTATACGACCTGAGCGCAACAGCAGGTGGCGAACCCGTGACCGTCTACGAGCAGATGGGCACCTCCACGAGTTTTACCGTCCCCGCAGGCGAGACGGAATATTATCGAGAGAGTACCACGACCGATCTTCGCGGTCGGGCGGAGGGGGCGTTTTCCGATTCACCGCCGTACAAATACATCGCTCTCGACCTCCGAACGGTCATCAGCGAGCGCGTCCCAGCGGTCGATACGCAAGACCCCTCTGTCTCGCTCTCGGGACAGGCCACGACCGGGCCGACCAGCATCGACGACGGCGATGTCACGGCGTGGGTGCCGCTCTCGGGGCTGGCAAACGGCTCGAACACGCTCACTCACTCCATCGAGGGGAGCAACGAGGCGGAGTTCCAGCTCGAATACAGCTATACGACGACCGAAGCGTCACCCGTCGCGGCAACGCTCGAACCGACGACCGCGGCGGGGACGGCGACCGCGATGGAAGCCGCCGCGCCGGTCGCTGCATCGCTCCGGCCGACAACCGCAACGGGCGAGCACGATGCCAGCGGCGGGTGGCGCGCAACGCTCGAAACGGCCGATGGCGATGAAACACACCTCGACGCCGACGAGCTCCTCAGTGTCGACATCAGCACCGAGCACACCGCAGCATGGGGCGGCACTATCGAGTGTCCGCCAATTATCGACCCCGATGACTACCGCGGCGGGCGCTTGCTGTTGCGCTACGGGGCGGTGCTCCAGCTTCGCTGCCCGACTATCACGAAACGCGAGCAGGCCGACGACGGCACGGTGACGATCTCCGCGCTCGGCCCCGCATCGTTGCTCAAGGATACGCCCGTCGACACCGAGTTTGCCGATGTGTTCGTTCACCGAGCGATTCGGGCGCTCCTGCTCTCTCACGGGAATGCCGGCCTCGCGAATATAGCAGTTCGCCCACCGCCGGACTCGCGTGTCGAGAGCGAGCGCGTGCAGTTCGCCGACTCGCGGAACGCCTTTGCGGACATCCTCGAACGGCGCTCGCGGTCGGCCAGCGGCCAGTATCAGAGCGAGAGCGGGGGCGAGGCACCGGACTGGCTGCCGACTGACCCGCTGACGTTCACCGAGAGCGGCGGGATCACGACGCTCCAGTCATGCGTGCCCTCGGAGGGCGAGGCGTTCGACCGCGCGGACAGCAGCACCGACACGAGCGACGTGGGAGCCAATGCGACCGCCTCCGGCGGGTCGGTGCTCTCGATCCACGGCAGCGCCACGTTCGTCGAATACGATTTCGGCTTCGACTACGAAATCCCCGAAGGGTCGTTCGCCATCGGGATTCGCGCGCAGTCGGTCGCCACGGACACGAACGCCACGGGCACGACGACGATTCGCGTGAGTGCGGGCGAGACGGAACTCTTCAGCTTCGAGGCGGGCGATCACGGCGACACGATGGGCTGGCAACAGCACATGACCGACTTCCAGCCCGGCACCGACGGCCACTCGCTCCGGCTCGAAGTTGCACAGTCAGGCGAGCGCGAGCTGGCGCTCGACTGTCTCGCGGTGTACGATAATCGGTATTCGTACACCTTCGGCGGCGGTGTGGACAGCGATGGTGCGCTTCCCGGCCCCGAACTCCATCCCGACGCTGCCGAAGTGATGTTTGCCGACGCGCCGGCCGGCATCGCACTCGACGAGGCGAGCGTTGCCGTGACGATGGACCAGCCGGGCGAGGCCGACCGCGCTGGCGTCGTGTTCACGAGCATCGACGAGTCCTCCAGCAGCGCCATCGCCGGCATCGAGGCGACACACACGGCCAGCACGGACGCCACGACCACCAATCTGCGGCCGACGGTCGCCATCTCGCGGTATAGCGACGGCAGGACCGAGACGCCCACGCAGGGCAACCAGCCGCAGGTGCTCGAATCCATCGAGACCACGGTGTCGGGCAACGCCGTGCCGATCATCGAATCCCGCTCGTTCGACGAGACCAGCGTGTTCGACGCCGTGCAGACGTTGTGTAACGACTACGGCTTCAACTGGGTAGTCGAACACGGCCGGCCGGGCGGCATCGACATCACAGTCTTCAAACGCGGCGACCCGGAGATGCGCCGGCCACTCCCCGACGATGCAGTGGTCCTCGACGCGAGCGAGAGCGCGGCGGCACAGGACTACAAAAACGCCGTGACCGTGGTCGGCGCGGAAGTCGACGGCGAGCGCGTCTCGTGGACCGAGGAGAATCGTCTCGAAATAGAGCAGTTCGGGCGCGAACCACTCCGCCTCGAAAACGACGAGTTGACGACGGTCAACGACTGCCGAAGCGTCGCGCGCTCGGAGCTGGCGAGTCGGCTGGATGAAGACGAGCGCGGCGGCAAGCTCTCGATCACCCCGTCGCTTATCCCACCGGGCTATCCCTATCGGATCGAGGCGTGGGAGGACACGGAGGTCGTCGGCTGGGGCGACTTCGCGTGGGGGCAACAGCCGTGGGGGTCGCCCGCGATCTACGCCACGCTCGAAACGTCCGGTCTGAGCGAGTCGGCGGGCAGTGCCGATTCGGAGTTGGACTTCGACGTGCGCTCGGACATCATTGCGGCGTTCGCAGGAGGACTCTAAGATGGGTACACTAATCGCAGGGGTGTACGTCCCTGACGACGGCGAGACGGGGTGGGCACTCGGCGAGAACAAGGTCAACGACTCGCTCGAACTGCTGGCGACCCGAACGCAGAACCTCTCGGCCGACGGCACGGCGCTCGATGGCGATGCGGCGAGCGTCGGGGGCAACGCGCCGTCGGACATCCTGCTCGACACATTCGGGTCGGTTGATCCGAACAACCTCAGTTTCGACCCCGTAACCGACGAGGAACAGACCACGCACACGAACGATACCGACGCCCACCACGAGCCGACGCCGAACACCCAAGCATTTGCGCTCGCCGCGGAGGGCACGACATCGCTCAACGGCAGCGAAGTGGTCGTCGTGGACACGGGCGTCGCGGTGGATGCGGGCTACTACATGCCCGTGCCGGGAGAGCTACCGGACAACATGGACATCGTGCTCTCGCTCGAAAAGGACACGGGCGGGACCGGAACCTTCCAAATCCACATCGAACAGAATACCACTGCGGTCACAACCGGCACCGTCGGCTGGCAGCTCATGGAGAGCACGCTCGGAGGGTCAGCGTGACGCTGCTCTCGGCGGGGATCACCGGAACATCCGCGCCCCCGACAGGGGCGACCCACTACTATCCCGGCAACGAAGCGTCGGGCACGACGGTCGCCGACAACGCAGGGAGCGCCGACTTGACCGTCAACGGCGCGACGTGGGTCCAAGACGGCCGCTTTCGGGGTGGGTATGGCCTATCGTTCGATGGCACCGATGACAACCTCACCGGATCATGGACACACTCCGGCCCGATCACGATGATCGTTCGGTGTGAGACGACGAACACGTCCGAGTTTCGTGATGTTTTGGGAACTGGTGCTGTGTACATCGTTGGCAATGGCGGCAGTGAGTGGCGTTTAACGACGATCAACTGCCGGGTCGATGACCCAAACGCACAAGGGACAGCGCGCACGTTAGTCGGGCGGCAACGCTATCCCAGCGGCGGGAATTACCAACTCGCCTTGGATGTGTACGACCAGAATGGTGCTCTTATCGGAAGCGATACACATAGTGAAAACGCGGATTACGGCAGCCCGGGCGGGGATTTCTATGTCGGATCGGGGGCCGGAGAGAAATGGTTTGCCGGATTGATCGACCCGAACATCACCATCGCCGATTCGTGGCTCTCGGACGCGGAGATCGGCACCATCCTCCAAAATTACTACTGATGTCTATCCACATGATTCGCGCGACGACCGCACGCTCGCCCACGCTCCGGCAGTGGGTCACGACGTGGCTCACGAACATGCAGGCATGGGCCGAGGCGGACAACCAACCACCAACCGACCGCGAGACCGACGACGGGGTACCGTACATGGCTGCCGACTGGCGGTTCGCGTGGGGAAGCAATAGCAAGGCAACGCTGCTGGGCAATCTCATCGGCTACGCGCGGCCGTATGCCGACTGGGGCGTCGTCGGCTGGCACGAGTGTTATCATGACACCCCACCGACGGGCAACCCCGAGGACCGCAACTGCACGTTTGAGTACGGCCTGCCGGACGGCTTCGGCGCATCGATTCAATCGGGCGTGTGGGGCGACCCGCCCGCCAGCATCGACCCTCGGAGTGATTCAGCGTGAGCAACTTTTACCACAGCAAATACGACTACCAGCTCGTACTGGGCGACAAACAGACCATCAGCGAGACGCTCGCGTTCCCCGACGGTTCGTCGCCGGACCTCTCCAACCGGAGCGTCGAGTTCGTGATGCGCCACGTGGCGAGCGGCGCGAAGGTCGTCGCGGCGGGCGCGACCATCGACGACGCGGCCAGCGGGAGCGTCTCGTTCACGCTCTCCAGCGGCCAGACTGGCCGTGCCGGACTCCACCGCGCCGAGTGGATCATCACGGGCGGCGATGACGACCCGACGACGCTGCCGGTCGAGGAGCCGGTATCGATCTACATCCGCGAGGACGTAGAGAACGACGGCGAGGCAGTCGCGCCGCTGCCGGACAGTCTCGACGGCCAGACGATCACGCCCGCGCAGGTCGGGACGGACGCCGAGCGCGCGGATGTCTACGGCGGGGTGGTACAGAGCCAAGAGCTATCTAACATCGCCACCCACGTTTGCCACGACTCGCAGGATTTGGCCGACGCACTCACCGCCGCCAGTAATGGTGAGTACGTCAAAGCCCATTTGGGAGATAAAACCTACACTCCTGCCGACCACATTACCCTCCCTGTAGACGTTTCTGCTGGCGGAATTGAACTACATGGCTACTATCCCGGACGCCCTAACTTCTCACCCGACGCTTACAAGCCACAACGAGGGACAGTCATCGATGCTGGCGGCAGCACACTACTCACGGGATCTGACTTCTCTGGTTTCAAGATGGAGAGTGTAACCGTCCACAATTGCACTCACGCCGTCGAGTTCGGCAGTTCGACGGAATTGGGGGTGGCGAATGCATCCATCAAAGACGTTATCATATCCAGCAATACGGACTATGCTCTCAAATTCTGGAACAGTCAAATAGACCGCCTCGATAACGTTCTCCAGTACAACGGTCCTGCGCTCATCCATAGTATTGGGACAGCCATATCAGCGGGTACTGACACCACCACAAGCGGATTCCAGCCAACTAACGGAACATGGATTGAACTCCATTCATCCTGCGATGGTTCGATGTCCCCTATCAAATTAGAAGCTCAGACGGATTCTACCTTCAACAACTTCGTGACGATGATTCGGCCGCAAGTCATTAGCGGGTCAGTGGCTAATACTGATGCGACTGCTGGAATCGAGCTCATTGGAGGTGGTGCGAACGACGCCGCTACTCAGAATCACACTATCATCGCCGCTGACATTGAAGGAGCATGGCAACACGCCGTTAGGACGAAAAACTACGTTTTTAACTGTGCCATCGGCATTGCAGGAACAACGGGAGAATGTGAGTGGGATGTGTATTTGGAATCAAACACTCGTAACTGTGATGTAACGAGCCAACGGCCCATTTCCGTTTATTCGGTCGCAACATCTAACTCAATCCCCAATCAGACCACGAATTTAGGAGGGAACTATTCGATGGGGCTTACACAGAACGATAGTGACCCCTCCCGCGCAACCCTCTACACGGGCGTCAATGCCTTTGCGTGGGAGTTGTACGATGACCGTGTGCGGTTCGGTGATGGGCAAGTTGTTCAAACAACCGAAGCGTTTCGCCAAAACCCGAAGGATTTGCAGGGGGTGACTGGCGGGAGAGGGCAGTTCCGTATGCACGACGGGAGTGGAACAGCCCCCCTCGGACTCGCCGTATGGGATGATACTAACTCTCAGTGGGTTAGTCAAGTGGATGGCACGACGTTTACATGACTATTTCTGGCACTTCAGGAACGTCTCGTTGGGCGATGTGGCCATCTCCTCGATAGAGAAACCAACATCAGTCAAGATACTGCGAAGCGCATCCTCAGAACCACCAAAGCTCTCCAAAGACTCACGATGGTCGGCAGTTCCATGATGGACTTCACAGTAGAGCAGACGGACGGATTGTAGCATATCCTGAGCGCCTTCAAGCACCAACTGTTCGGACCCTTCAACGTCTATCTTCATGATTGTAGGAGCAGGCACATCCCCCGACTGAACGAGTGTATCAGCTCGCACCGACTCGACTTCCGTAGTGGGGGTGTCGGACCCGACGCCGATGGTGACACTCCCCGACCCAGTGGGGTCAACCTCCGAGGCAGCAAACTCAACGGTTCCATCCCCATCCGAAAGCACAGTCTGATGGGTGTTCACGCCTCCGTTGTTCAACCGAATATTGGCCTCCAACCGCCCGATGTTCGGTGGGAACGGTTCAAAGGCGTGGACCTCGGCACCCCGCTCGGCGGCAAGACATGAGTAAATCCCCATGTTCGCACCCACGTCCCAAAACACGTCGTCGGGGCTGAGATTGGAGAGTAGGTCTGTGACGATTTCTGACTCCTCACGGGCGAAATGGAGGATGGAGTGGGCATCAGAGTCGGATTCGACGTTGAAGGTGGCCTCACAACCGTCGAATGAGAGTGTTTTCCTCCCCCGATGCAACCACAATCGTTTCTTGGCCGCTCTTTTGAGCATACTACACTATCGAATCGAACCGAATTAAAACTACTGCTGCTGACACATCGTGTGTCGGTATCGGTCACTGGCGCCACGATGCGGTAGCGTGAAAGAAAGGTCGCGAAAAACGAATCCGACGCTAACGGTTATGAATGTGCCGCAGCGCGCGGGCAGTATGCTCGCCAGTGAGCCGGACGTATTTCTGCGATGTCCTGATGTCGCTCCACCCCATCAGCGCCTGGAGATTCATCGGCTCAAGGCCCCTGCTCGCATGGTACGTTGCCGCTGTCGAGCGTAGGCAGTGCGGGTAGGTTGTCTCGGGATCGATGCCCTTCGCGTTCTCCGCCGCTTTGTTCACACGGCGGTTCACTGTCTTTCGGCTATACGGAAACTCATCGAAACGCTCGAAAAAGCGCTCGATGACGAGCTCGACGCGCGGCGAGAAGCCGTACGGGATCGGCCTCGAAGCGGCGTCCGTCTTCGGCATCCATCGCTCTTTCATCGCCGTTTCGAGACTGAGGTCGCTCCATTCGACCTTCTGTTTTGCTTGCTCCCTACAGTAGCCACAGTCACAATCGCGATAGTGCGGGATGTTGATCATCTGGCGATCCCAGTCGACCCACTTCTCGTGCATATGGCAGATCTCGCCGGCGCGCATCCCGAGCCGGCCGCCGAGTAGCAAGATGAACCGCGTTTCGAGTCGGTAGCGCTCGTCGAGCAGTGTCGCGCCCTCGAGGAGTAGCTGGAAGTCCCGCTCGCCGAGCGCGTCCTGATAGGTGTGCCGAACGCCCGGCCGGTCAGTCATCGCGACCTTCCTGGACGTCGTCGGTTTCGATAGCGATGCGTGCGCAGTCTGTTGTAGCGTACATGATGGAACGGAGAGCAGCAGTCAGTTAGCGGTCGGTGCGATCCCAGCAGCCGCGCCGGACGCGCCGCCGGACATCGCGCAGCGGACGCCGGTAGCGTTCCGTGCCGAGCGTCGGGTGGGTGCTCTCGATGCGGCAGTCCGCTCCGTGGGCGTGCTCGACGATCTCGACGACCTCCAGGACCGAGCGTCCTTCGCGAAAGCGGTCGCCCTCGCTGATCGGGCACGGCTCGGTCGGCGTGTCCTCAGAGACGGCCGCCATCACTCGGCCCACCCCGAGAGGTCGGTCGGGCGAGGTTCGCCCGCGACGATGATGTCGTCGCAGTCGGATTCGTCGTCGTTGGTCTGGGTTTCGGGCCACTCGCCGTCGGCATCGATGATCGGATCGCACTCGTCGGTCATCGTTCACTCCGCAGGGTGCGCTCTCGGTGCCAGCTAGTTGCCCACACAGCCCCAGCAGCCACGATAGCCATCAGGACCCACATCGTGAGGATGCCCGCAACAAGCATCATGCGCGCACCAGCTCCTCGACGACGGTCGCGCGGACGAGAACGGGATAGTGAGCCTGCTCTCGGACGTCTGAGACGATACCGACGTCGCCCTCGACGAGCTGGTCGGCGTCGTTCTCGGACGGCCGGGGCGCACAGACCGCACACCACAGTTCGCCAATACGCCAGACCTCGCCGTCGTGTTGGTTCGCGGCGACCGTGATCGGCTGGCCTTCGCGAAGCCGTGCGTGACAGTCATCGCAGACGATGGGCTGGTCCATCGGGAGTTCGACGCCTTCGACCGCGCGCTCGATGGCGAGTTTCGAGTCGGTCATTGCCCGCCATCCTCCATCGCGCACAAGATGCCACAATACCCGCTCTCAAACATCCCCCTTCGCCGTCGGTCGCGAGGGTCTTGCTCCTTGCCGCAGTTCGGACAGACGACTGTGTTCGCGAACTCGGTCATCGGCCACCCCGGTTATCCCACCCACACCAGCCACAGCGCTCGATGAGTGCGCCGAGTTCCCTGCCGCAGTCGGGGCAGCGCTGCGCGCGGTTTCTCATCGGCTCCCACCGCCGCGGACGGAGCACGGGATACACACCTCTTCGCCGATGTCGATGCTTCCCTGTAGGAGGCGGTCGCCGCACTCGCGGCAGGTCGCACGGCGCTCGTTGCCTCGGAAGTCCGTCGCGGTCTCGACACCGCCGTCGGTCATGGCGACCGGTGCGTCCGCGGGCGTGTCGCCGTTAACGAGGCGCTGCCAGACTACCCACTCGCCCGCCCCACTCGCATGAACACAGCCGGGACAGGGATACCCGCGCTCTCCCAACTGTGTCGGCCCCGCACACCCAGTCTCGCCGTGGATACAGCCCTGATCGCGAACTGCCGACAGAACGCGCGCAACGAGCTGCGTATTGCTCTCGGCAACGAAGGCGTGACGAACACAGGCTTTGATGACGTGTTTGCACACGTACTCGCCGCCGCGGTACTGGTGGTCCTTACACTGGCACGCGCCGCCCTCGACGTCGACCGTGTAGATCGCGTCGTCGTGGTGGACGTCGTACATCGCGGGTGCGACGACGTCGATGGCCATGTCCTGCGAGAGCGCCTTTTCGAGGCGTCCCGATTCGATACGTCGGTCGGTGCCGTTTTCAACGGCGGGAGTCGTAGTTGACATTGCTTCTGTCCCTTCAGAAGCAGGGTCGGTGTTCCAAGCACCGGCCCGGAATCGTTCTCCGAGCGTTCCTGCTTCCTGTTTAGACCGTAGAACCGGGTGACTATAAACCTATGCATCTATAGAACGATAGAACTATGGGCTGTGGGATGGTATAGGAGTATATGGCACCGGAGCCAAAAGCGGCCACAATGGCCGACCGAACCAGTATCAGCGTGACGAACGAACTCGCAGACGAACTCTACTCTCGAAAGGGACGGGGAGAGAGCTACGAGGATGTCATTTGGCGGCTGATAGAGGAGCAAGAAGATGGCGAGTGATGTCCCGCGAACAGCCACCGCTGAGTGGCATCATCTCCGTCAAACAATCATAACGCGCGACCAAGCACGGTGTGTGGAGTGTGGTGCCACTCCGAACAACAGTGCAGAACTCCACGTTCACCACAAGACACCAGTGAAAAAGGGCGGCAGTGACGACCCTGAAAACCTAACCACGCTCTGTCATGATTGCCACAAGAAAGAACATGTATGGTTGCCAGAGTGGACAGATGAAAACAACCTAACAGAGACAGACCGAGCGGTTCTCGACGTGCTTTCCGAAGGCGCGCGAACGAAGGGGTACATCACCGACGAGACAGGCTTACACCGGAACACCATTGCGAACCGGCTCGACGTACTCCGGGCTGGCGATGCGATTCGCCGCATCCACGAGAGTACCGCGCTGTACGAGCTACAGGAGGACCCCCGCGATGGCGAGTGATAGCTCTCCGGGAGCTACTGTGCAGGGGCCGCATTGTCCACGAGAGCAGCCGACGCTTATGGGATACGGCGGATACAGCGTGTGCTCGAACTGCTATAATGGCACTCTCGAAGCAGGGTTGCCATGCAACCACTGCGGATACCAGATACCAGCATACCGATGACCGACGCAACAGAGTCAGACGAGAACCGTCAGTTCGTTATCGACAGGCACGAGGTGATTCGGCATATCAAGTCGGGAAAGCTGTGGCACGTCACTGCCCGGCTGACTAATGTAGATCGTGATGAGTTGAGATATGAGATTCAGTGCGACACCCACACCGAACGCGACCTCATGTACGAGGAGGACGTTCTGAGCGAGTTCGAGCGCATCGGTGTGGTCGTGAAATCTCGGAAGCCCCGACATCGGCTCGATGGGAGGCTCTACGACGATGAGTGATGGTATAGACCCCGAAGGGATTGAACGGCCACCTGCCGACGAGCGTGTCCGGTGCATCGGGTGTGATTTGGAGCGGCTGTGGATGTATTACTCACCACCGCCAGATGACGTTGATGCGCTCGGGACCTGCCCCGACTGCGGGACCCACATCATCGGATTCGATGATGTGACTGATGACGACCGAGCCGAGTTGGATAGCTTTTTCCGCGAAATCAGTTGGTCGCAGTACCGATGAGGACTGCACAATCTGACGGACGAACCTACCAATGACATGGAACTGTCCCGACTGTGGCGAGGAGAACAGCGACGAGAGTATCTGGTGCGAGGAGTGCGGCACCGAACGCACCTGCCAGTTTTGCGGCGAGCCAGTGCGCGAGGGCGAACGCCAGCTCGCGAACGGCGAGGCGATGGCCGTCATCGAGTGTCCGTACGGCGACACCAAGCACCGGTTCCGGTCGGGCTGACTCCGCGCGCAAGGAGCAACGGCACTTCTCTTTTCGCGCCTTGTGTAACATCTGGCCTTCCAGAAAGGCCGATTGTGTACATAAGGCCCAGCGAGAGCACCCCACCGTTTCCGATGTTCTCAGGGCGACACTCACCCACAGCCGTCGCACCCACACCCACAGCGCCGCGAGGACTGGGCGGCCTCGATGCCGCGCAACGAGGACATCCGCAGCGCTTCCGTCACCGAGAGCGCCGGAAACTCCTCCATCAGCCACTCTTTGTGCTGGTCGGAGATTGAGACATGGCCGCCGTTCCCTTCTTTCGCTTCGGGACTGCTCATGGGATGGAGAGTAGCCGACACAGCGCCACGAACCTGACGGCATGACGAAACGACAGTACGCCAAAAAGACAAAATGGCGAGACGTAAACTCAATTGACTTGTCGCATGAGACGAAACGCTCGCGCGTCACAATGCGCCCCGACATCGACATCTCGCACACGCTCAACGGCCGCGTCAAAGACTACGGCGAAAAGCACGGGCTGACGGCCCAAGAAGCCTACGAGCGCGTCATCGAGGCGGGGCTGGCCGCTCTCGAAGCGAACGGGGGCGAAAATGGATCCGAATAGAGCCGAATCCAGCTAGAACGCGGGCCGTGCTGCCGCTACGGCCATTATCTTTATTGCGGGCCTGTATTCATAAGTCGTGGCACGAAATCACACGCGCGAAAGCGTTGAATCAGGCGAGAACTGGAAAAGTGGAAAGGACACGGCAGCAACTAATACAGCACCAGGAGAAGGCAACAGCATGGACGACGAAGCCGACGACATCGCTATCGAGGTTGATGAACAGACTGCCGAACGCGCTGCCGACCTCGCGTGGTCGTTCGGCGAAGCCTCAAACGAAGTGGTGAGGCAATGTCTCCGATATGGGTTGCGAAACTACGAACAGGCCCTTGGGCTAGACTGTGAGAATTAATTAGCCGTGGCGGATTCGGCGCTCGTATTTCCCTGTACTTCGCCACCCTGGCTCTCGATCCAATCCAGCGCCAGCTCTCGCAGGACTTCGCTGCGCGTCGCATCGCGCGGGAGGTCTCCTTCGACCTTTTTCTCGAAGATGAGGTCGTCGAGTTCGTCGAGATCCTCGTCGTTGATGCTGAATGTTGGCCGGGCCATATGACTAAGTTAGTCACGAGGCACTATAATACTTTGCCAGACGAGACGGGTAGTCGGAGATGGTCATATTCACCACCGCAATGACTAAGTGACTACCGGCCTACGATAGAGTATGCGCCGAATCAGCATCTCTGCCGATGAAGATTACGTCGATAGGGTCGATGATCGGCGGGAGAGTACCACGTCACGGGCGCAGTGGTTCCGCGGCGCTGGTCGGATGCGCCTCGTTACTGAGGAGAAAGCCGACGCCTTTGCCGAGGACCTGCCGGAGTGGTGGTGGGAAGAAGCGCTTGAGGAGTATCTCGACCGGCGGCGCGGCCAATCGCCGGAACCAGCCGAGGCGGATTGATGCCGTTCACAGGATCAAACGCGGGCATCGCCGCTCGCGGCCGGCCAGATCGTGCCGAGAGCGGATCATCGCCCACGGGAGACTGCACTATCAGTCCCATGAACCGATTAGCGACGAATGCCGATAGGCATACCGATTCGAGAGGTATCGTACGATGACGCGGTTCGAAACCCTGCTCGCGCTTGTGACCGGCTTGCTCGCCGGCTACATTACCGGCCAGCAGGTCGCGAACAAGGTCTGGACCGAGCACTGGGAGCAAGCCCGCCGAAAGCAGACGATGGGGCGGTTCCGATGACGGACCTCGGAGCTAACTACTGTCCGCGCTGCGGTGCCGAAGTCACGTCGGCGGCGGAGATTCGCGCGACCGACGGCGAACCACTCCCACCCGAGGCCATCGGCGTGTTCGAAGGGCGCGGCGACGCCGTCGACGCCCACGCCGAAATCGGCCAGCGTGGTGTCCGAGTCTACGTCCACCGGGACGGTGAGAGTGCATGAGCAGTGGCCTCGACGTTCCCGACGAGTTCGACGACTGGCCCTTCGAGGCGAAGGCGTTCGTCCTCGCCGAAGCGAACACGACCGCCGAGCTGCGCAAGGAGATCTGTGGGCTGGCCGGGCTGTCGTTCGACGGCATGGAGAGCGACAAAGCAGGCCAGTTCACCAAAGACGAAATGGCGACACTCGTCATGGCGCTCGGTGGCCCGGACGGTGATTCGCCATGACCGACGGGCTGTACGGTGCCGTCGGCGGTATCTACGAACAGCAGCGCGGCGACAGCATTCGGATTCGGACGCGCTACCACGGACAGACGGTCGTTGGAACGGGCGAGACGCGCTCGATGGCCGTCCACGACCTCGGCGAGCGGATGCAGCAGCTCGACGAGCAGGCGGCGGCGGATACCGACACCACCGATGACGACGCGCACGAGAAGTTGCGGGCAATCGCCAAAAGGGCCCACGGGCAAACAGCGGACGAGAGTGATTCCGTCGGGCGGACTGACGCCCTTGACGGCGCGAAAGAGACCGTTGGCGGGCGCGACGGCAGCCACGGCGAACCGGAGGACAACTTCGGCCGCATCGCTACGATGTGGTCGGCATATCTCGGCGACCGCGACGTGAAACCCCACGAGGTCGCCGACATGATGGTCGCGCTCAAACTCTGTCGCATCGCGTCAGGCCATCCCGACCATGACCACCACGTCGATATTTGCGGGTACGGGACGCTCGGCGCACATCTGGCCGGTCGCGAACAGGACGGTGATGGGCCGTGAGTCCGGCCCGCCGTTCGGTCGCCCCTGCGCCACTGTTCCGCGACCTCGCGCGCGAGGACATGAAAGAATCCCAGCAGTGCAAGGCCGGCACCTGTTCGAAGGGCATCGCCCTCCGCGTGCGCGTCGACGGCGAGATCCGAGCGCTCTGTCCCGAGCACGCCGGCGAGGTGTTCGGCGTCGACGCACGCGCCGCGAAGAACCTCGGCGGCAAGACGTGGGGGTCGGCATGACCGTCCTCGAACTGGTCGCCGTGGCCCTCGCGCTGTGGGTGTTCACACTCGCGGCGCTCGTCGTCGGCTGGCTGGCCATCGAGAGCACCGGCCGCTACGCCGAGGCGTTGATGGCCGGTAGGAAGTGCGGCACCTGCGGCATGGACGTGAGTGCGACCGACCGCGCGGTGTGCAACGACTGTGAGGTGCAGCGATGAGCCAGACCGTCGAGCGCGAGAGTGTCGCCGAGATCGCCGAGGTCGTCGACGAACATCGCGACGTGTTCGAGGCGGTCGCCGAGGGCAATGACGAGAGTGCGCGGATGGCCCAGAACATCCTCGATGCCGCGGAGGATGTGGATGTATAAAGAAAATACCGCTATACCGAACTCGTCAGTCGCCGGCCGCCTCGCGGAGGAACGGGTAGCGGTCGAAGAGGTCACCGAGTTCCGCGAGCGCATCAGCGCGGTCACCGGTCGCGTCGGCGGTGTCGCTTCGAACCGCCGCGTTCTGTTCGCGAACGGTTTCGAGTCCCGACTGGGACAGGGCCTGTCCGCACCACACGCAGGCCGGCTCGTCGCGCGGCGAGTTCCTCCCGCAGCGCGGGCACTCCAACGGCGCAATCGGGTCGGACTCGTCGGCCGAGACATCCAGTCCGTGCGCGCGGGCGATCTCCCGGTCGGACGCCTCACCGAAGACCGCCACGTAGCGCGCCGCGACCTTCGACCCGCGTGTCCACCCGTGATGGGCTTCGAGGTGGGCCTGCGAGACGCCCTCCGAAGCGAGGTGCGAGGCGCTCGATTTGCGGAAGTTCGTCGGCGTCACCGGTTTGTCGATGCCGGCGCGGTCGGCGAGCGCCTTCAACGCGTCGCGTACCCGGTTGTTCGAGATCGAGTCGGTGCTGTTGAGCCGCGTCCACAACGGCGCGTCGGAGCTGTCCGACGGATGGACGTCGAGCCACCGGTTGACGTGCGGGACCGACGGCACGAGGACGGGCGAGCGTCGGCCAGTCTTGCCGTTCAGCGTGACCTGAAGCCCGTAATCGTGGTCGGTGATGTTCCCGCGTTCGAGCGCGAACAGCTCACCGGCCCGCGGACCGAGGTCGAAGGCGATCATCGCGAGCGCTGCATCCCGGAAGTTCTGTGCGGCATCAACCATCGCAGAGACGTCGTCGAAGCGCAGCATCTCGGCGGGGTCCGGCGACGGGTCGTACGTCGACGGGTAGGTGGTCGGGATCCACGAGAGCGAGTCGGGCTTGCCCTCGCCGTCGGTCGCGTGTTCGCCGAACATCCGCAGCGCCATCCGATAGCCACGGTTCGTCTCGGGGTTGTCGTAGGTGCGGTTCACCCACGAAACGAGCTGTTCGGCGGCGTCCCGGTCGGCGAGAGCGTCGGCGAGCGTGTCGCCGTCGGAGACGACTTCGGCGACCTTCACCAGTCGCATGAGGTGGAACTTGTGCCGTTCGTCGGTGTACTTCGAGGGGCCGAGGACGTAGATGCGGTCGGAGAACTGGCGGAGGACATCGGCGTCGGCCTCACCGATGTCGTCGGATTCGTCGAGACGCTCGCGAAGGCGCTCGACGGCGTCGGCGGCATCTTGTGCCATACGCAGGAGTTTATCCGTGAGCACCTAAAGGTCGGGTATAGAACCCACCCCGGGCACTTCTGCGAACTCGTTTCGGTAGCCACAGCTGCTCTTGACGACTAATGTCGCATGAATATAGCAGCAATCGAATGTCGAGCAGCCGAAGATACAAATAATACAACCCACTACTCCACACTAATGAATTTTGAGGAAATACTCGAACGCGAACTCAATGAATCTGATAAAATAGAATACAAAGACAAGAGAGCGGACAACACGAGCATAGTGAAGGATTTGGTAGCGCTGGCGAATGACGATGGTGGGAAACTCTTGTATGGTGTGCAGGAAAGTAGCGGAGCGATTGAAGAAATTCAAAACATCGATAACTACTCACAGTTCGAGGAGAGCATCAGCCAGACAATTAGTTCGCAAGTCGATCCGGTACTTCCGATAGAGGTGAGAAAAGTCGAACACAATGAATCGGTTGTCGTTGGAATGAGTGTTGACCATCAGGGGCTGCTACACACATTCGATACAGGAAACAACAAGCCCTGCATTCCGATGCGAGTAGGCTCCACAACGGATTATCTTGGTGGCGCAACTCTGCGAGAATTCTACCGATCTCGATTCGAATCAGTGGACTCCGGGTTGGCTGGATGGCTGGACGAAATGAGAAAACAGGCACACCGAATCACATACAACTACGAAGAGAACGATTTCGTCGAAATATCAAAACGAGAGATGTTTGCCGATTGTGTGAATGAGGTAGCAAGAGAGCTGGAAACGCGATTAGAGAAACCTCACAGAGACGTTGATGATACCACTGCGCGCCTGATGAATGATTTTGTGAATTCCTGTGAAGAACTGCTAAGTAGTGGAATTACGGCTACAAAGCCGCCAGTACAGTCAAGAAGGGGAGGCATCATAACTGGTGGCGGCCATGTGAGTGATTACTCAGAGAACGAATTCCGAAACAAAGCAAAAGAAGTCGATGAAAAAGCAACTCGTCTCCAGAAACATATAAAAAAGCAATACTAGAATGTCAATTTATTGTGGGATCGAGCAACTGCACCGGATGCCGACTCGGCCGCTCCAACAACGAATCCAGCTGTTCGAGACAGGAGGTGCCGCTCGCGACCACCGTGCGGTCGCGCGCCTCCTTGGCCCGGAACTGGGCTTCGAGTTCGCTGCCGACGTCCATGCTCAACTCGTAGTATTCGCGCTTGTAGCCGAACGAGCCGGCCATCCCGCAGCATTCGGTCTCGGAGGTGAGCACGTCGTAGCCGCGGTCTTCGAGGACGGCCACGGTGTGGGCTTCGAGTCCGAGGGTCCGCTGCTGGCAGTGGCTGTGGTAGGCCACCCGCTCGTCGTCACCTGCCGGCAGTTTCTCGCCATCGGCCCCGTTTTCGAGGCAGCCATAGACGTATTCCATGAGTTCGTAGCTATTGGAATCGAGGCGTTCGGCCGACTGGTCGGGCAGGAACTTCTCGTACTCGCCGGCGAACATCGCGAGGTCCGAGGGTTCGATGACCACCACATCCCGGTCGGCGTCGATGTGCTCGGCGAGGTCGGCGTAGACGTCGTGGGCGTGGCCCTCGGCGGTCGCGAGCATCCCCTGTGAGAGCGGTGCGCGCCCACTCGATGCGACTGCGGGGATGCGCACTGCCACGTCGAGCGCTTCCAGCACGCGGACGGCGGCTTTCCCGCGCTCGACTTGGACGTGATTCGTGTAGGCGTCGGGATAGAGCACCGCCTCACGGTCGGCGTCAGCGGACGACACCCGCGACCCGCCGCGCGATTCGAACCACTTCCGGAGGGTTTCGCGCCGGAACTTCGGCAGGTCGCGCCGGCGGTCGATGCCGACGAAGCGCTCCATGAGTTTGCGCGCGGGTGCGGTCCCCGCAATCCAGTTCGATAGCGGTGCGGTGGCGCTTCCGACCTTCGCCAGGTCGGCGTAGTTGCCAAAGAATCGCTTCTGGAGGTCCATCCCACCCGGTTCCTCGTCGGGCGTCAGCCCCTCGACGAGGAAGTCGAACTCGGTGGCATCGTCGTGATTGATGCGGTCCCTGACGACCTCGTTTATCCACGGGATGTCGATCTTCACCGGACAGTTGTTCACACAGCGCGAACACCCAGTACAGAGGTCGTTGAACTCGGCAGCACTCTCTTGGCCGTGAACGCCAGCCTCCCAGCCGGTGGCGATGCCTCCCGAGTAGGTCTCGCCGCCGAAGGCGTGGCCGCCGACGTGCTGGAAGTTCGCACAGGAGTTCGCACACGCGCCACACCGGATGCAGTACAGCGTCTCCCGGAGTTGGTCGTCCTCGCGCATCGCCGTCCGGCCGTTGTCGAGCAACACGAGATGGAACTCGCGCTCGCCGTCGGATTCCGATAGTGGTGCGTCGGGCTCGTCGAACTCCAGCGTCGGCGTCTCGACGGGAGGAGACAGCATCGTGACGTACTGGGTGATCGGCTGACCGGTGGCCGAGCGCGCGATGAGTTCGACGAACGGCTGGAGGTCCGAGAGGGTAGGAATCAGTTTCTCCACCCCGGCAACGGCGACGTGCGTGTCGGGTGTGACAGCCGATTTGCGGGCGTTACCCTCGTTGGTGACGAGCGTGATGGTCCCGCTGTCGGCGACCACGAAGTTCGCGCCGGTCATTCCGACATCGGCATCCCGAATCCGCTCGCCGAGGTAATCGCGGGCGAACTCGGTGAGTTCCTCGGCGCTCTCCAGCGGCTCCTCTGGGTCGAAGTGCTCGTTGAACAGCTCGGCGATACCCTCGCGGGACTTGTGAATCGACGGGCCGACGATGTGTGAGGGACTCTCGTCTGCGACTTGCAGCACGAACTCGCCGAGGTCGGTCTCGAAGACCTCGACACCCGACCGTTCGAGCGAGTCGTTGACCTCGATCTCCTCGGTGGTCATCGACTTCGACTTCACGAGTGTCTCGGCATCGCCCGCTACCTCCTCGATATACCGGTTTGCGTCGGCCGCGTCGTCGGCGAGATAGACGTTCCCGCCGTTGGCTTCGACGCTCTCTTCGACTGTCTCGATGAGTTCGGGCAATCGCTCGATGGCGTCTTCCTTGATCTCCCGCACCGTCGTCCGGAGCTCCTCGTACTCGTCGAACTCCTCGATTGCCTCGTAGTGCTGTTCGTTGAAGTGGCTCGCGTTCCGATTGACGTTTTTGCCCTCGGTTTCGAGGAGATGGCGGATGTGCTCGGCCTTCTCGCGTCTGGTGTCGGCGCTCATCGTTCGAGCACGATGACGTGGACCTCGGCCGGTCCGTGAACGCCTTCGACCATCTCGCCCATGTCGGCGGTCGCGCTCGCACCGGTAGCGAACACGTAACTGTCCCGTCCGGCGGCGAACTCCTCGGAAAGCCACCCGAACGCCCCGTCCATTCCGGGTTGGAGGTCGCACTCGCGGAGGACGGCCACGTGGCGGTCGGGATAGAGGCTCACCGGCTCCGTGCCCGCCGCATCCGATTCGAGCGCGAGGGTTCCGTAGGAGGCGACACCCATCCCAGCCGGGGTAACGCCCGTCCGCGCCGATTCGAGGTCGCCCGGCGTCGGGTCAAGCATGACTTCCGTATCGTCGAGCGAAACGCCGTCGTATCCGAGTGGGGTTCCGACGGCCGGCTCGCGGAGTGCGTCCGCAAGCGCGTCGTGAAAACCATCGCTGCTCGTTTCCGTCACCCCGACGTCCAGCCCGTCGAGCGACGACTCGAACGCCGTGAGAACTTCACTCATCATCGGCAGTTCGGAAGTGATGCATATCGGTCTTTCGTGGTCGTTGCACTCCGCGGAACTCGATACCATTCTACACGATAATTGTCGTTAGTTATGTTTACTCATCTATACTGGCATTTATGTATCCGGGTTCCGGACTGCGGATGTCACTCATGGACATGCCATCGGGGGTTTTGAGCGGCGACTCGCACAGTATCGGGGGCGAATCGCCCCTCGGTCGGACGGTGGGCTGGGATGGCTAGCCTCGTCGAACTGCTGGTTGCGATTTCACCGCTCGTGGCCATCACCGTCCTGATGGTCGGTCTCTACTGGCCGGCGACGCGCGCGATGCCGGTCGCGTGGCTGGTCGCCATCGGGGCCGGCGTCTACTGGGGAATGAACGTCCAGTGGCTCGCCGCCGCGAGCATCGTCGGGTTCATCACCGCGACGAACATCCTCTGGATCGTCTTCGGAGCCATCCTGTTGCTCTACACCCTGCGCGAGTCCGGTGCGTTCGCAGTCATCAGCCAGGGGTTCGCCGCGGTCAGCGAGGACCGCCGCGTACAGGTCGTCTTGCTCGTGTTCCTCATGGGGTCGTTCATCGAGGGGGCCGCCGGATTCGGCACGCCCGCGGCTATCATCGGCCCACTACTGGTGGGGCTGGGCTTCCCGCCGATGGCCGCCGTGGTCGTCGCTCTGACTGGCAACCTCATGGCCATCACCTTCGGTGCGGTCGGTACGCCGCTCATCATCGGCATGATAGACATCTTCGGAAGCGTGAACCGCATCCAGTCACAGGTCACCGGCGAAGCGGGCTTTGCGAGCATCGCGGCGTGGGTCAACGAAATCGCCATGTGGGCTGCGACCTTCCACGTCATCGTTGGCGTCATGCTCCCGTTCGTCGGCGTGGCGATGATGACGCGCTTTTTCGGCGAGGAGCGCTCGATTCGACCCGCACTCGAAGTCCTCCCGCTCACGCTGTTCGCGTGGGCCGCCTTTTCCGTGCCGTACTGGCTGACCGCGACCTTTCTCGGCCCGGAGTTTCCCGCCCTCCTCGGGGCGATGGTCGGCCTGTTCGTGACTGTGGGCGCGCTCCGCGCTGGCTTTTTCCATCCCGACGAGAAGTGGGAGTTCGCTCCCCGGTCGGCGTGGCCGGACCACTGGGTCGGCGACATCGAACCCGGCGAATCGACCGACGAGAGTCCGACAGTCGCTGCCGACGGGGGAGCGGTTCGGTCGATGTCGCTGTCGCTGGCGTGGACACCCTACGTCGTCCTCGCGGTGTTGTTGGTCCTGACGCGCGCGTGGGACCCGCTGGCGAACGTCCTGACGAGCACGCTCGTTCTCGAATGGACGGACATTCTCGGGACGGGTCTCGGCGAGAGCATTCAGGTGCTCTACCTGCCGGGGGCGGTGTTCGTGTTCATCCACCTGCTGACCATCCCGTTGCACGGAATGAGTAGTCGAGAAGTGAAGGACGCATGGACCGAGACCGCCGAAAAGGTCGCTCCCGCGGTCGTGGCGCTGCTGTTTGCGGTCGCAACCGTCCAAATCATGCTCCAATCGGGCGAGGCAATCAGTGGTAGCAGTATGCTCATCGTGCTCTCGAACACGATGGCGGACGTCACCGGCGCGGCGTATCCGTTCCTCGCACCGCTGGTCGGCGCGCTCGGGGCGTTCCTCGCGGGGTCGAACACGGTGAGCGACATCCTCTTTGGCACCTTCCAGTACGGTGTTGCCAGCGAAATCGGCGCACCACACACCATTCTGTTGGGCGCACAGGCCGTCGGCGGCGCAATCGGCAACCTCATCGCCGTCCACAACGTCGTCGCCGCGCTCGCGGTCGTCGGTCTCGTCGGCGAGGAGGGTCGCGTCATCCGCCTCGAACTCATCCCGCTCGCGTACTACGCGGCCTTCTCGGGGCTGCTCGCCCTGCTGTTCAGCTACGTGCTGTTCCCCGGCGTGTTCTGAGCGGTACGCGTCCGACGGGTGTTTATCCTCCCCGGTCGAACCGTGCGCAACCGTGACATCCGACTTCGCAACGCTGCCGGCCGACGACCCCGCAGCAGGCGACGCGAACTACGACTATCGCGGCGGCGAGGTCACCCGTCCCGACCTCCTCGACGACCTCGAAACGCGCGTCGCCGGCGACGTTCGCTTCGACGAGTATTCGCGCAGTCTCTACGCGACCGACGCGAGCGCCTACGAGATGACGCCCATCGGCGTCGTGTTTCCGGAATCGACCGCCGACGTCGCCGCCGTCGTCGACTACTGTGCCGACGAAGGGATTGCGGTGCTCCCGCGCGGTGGCGGGACGAGCCTCGCCGGACAGGCCGTCAACGAGGCCGTCGTATTGGATTTCACCCGGAACATGGACGAGTTGCTCGACGTGGACCTCGCGGCGCGGACGGCCACCGCCCACCCGGGTATCTACCTCGGCGATATCGACGAGGCGCTCGAACCCCATGGGCTGAAGTTCGCCCCCGACCCGGCGTGGGGCGACAAGAGCGCACTGGGTGGGGCCATCGGCAACAACAGTACCGGAGCACACTCGCTCAAGTATGGAAAGACCGACGCCTACATCGAGTCCTGTGAGGTCGTGCTCGCCGACGGCACCGTGACGGAGTTCGGCGAGCTCACAGTCGAAGAGCTCCGCGAGCGCGCCGATTCGGATGGCGACCTCGAAGCCCGGATTCACGCTGCCGTCGCCCGCCTCATCGACGAGGAAGCTGAAGCAATCGAGGAAGCCTATCCCGATTTGAAGCGCAACGTCTCGGGCTACGACCTCGATATACTCGTCGAAGATTCCCACGAGGGAACGGTGAATCTCGGGCGATTGATGGCGGGAAGCGAGGGCACGCTCGCTATCGTCACCGAGGCGACCGTCTCGCTCGAACCCGTTCCCGAGACGAAGGCCATCGGACTACTGACCTACGACTCGCTGGGTGACGCGATGGAGGACGTCGAACCGATACTCGACCACGACCCCGCTGCTGTCGAGGTGATGGACTCCGTACTATTGGACCTCGCACGGGACACCAGCGAGTTCGCCGACGTGGTGGGGATGCTACCGGAGGAAACCGATTCGGTCCTTCTGGTGGAGTTCTACGCCGACTCGAACGAGGAGGGCAAACAGCGGGTCGCGGACCTCATCGCCGACCGCGTGGGCGGCGACTCAGTTGTCGCGCCGAGTGACGGCGCGCACGAACTGACGGAAAAACGACGGTACGCGAGCGCGGCGATGGAGGCCCACGACGCCGACACCCGCGCACAGTTCTGGAAGATGCGCAAATCCGGGCTACCCATTTTGCTCTCGCGCACCACAGACGAAAAACACATCTCCTTCATCGAGGACTGTGCCATCCCGGCCGCACACCTGCCGGAGTACGTCGCCGACTTTCAGGAGGTCCTCGACGAGCAGGGCACCTTTGCGAGTTTCTACGCCCACGCCGGTCCCGGCGTGCTCCACGTCCGACCGCTCATCAATACCAAAACTATCGAGGGTCGTGAACGAATGGATGCCATCGCCGACGCCGTGACGGATTTGGTGGTCGAATACGGCGGGTCGGTCTCTGGCGAGCACGGCGACGGCCACGCGCGCACAAAATGGAACCGGAAGCTCTACGGCGAGGGTCTCTGGAACGTCTTCCGCGAGTTGAAGAGCGCCTTCGACCCCGACTGGCTCCTCAACCCGGGACAGGTCTGTGGGCTACCCGACGGTGCCGACAGCGACGCGCCAAGCCCCACCGAGGACCTCCGCTTCGACGGTGATTACGAGTTCGATGCGGGCTTCGAGACCGACCTCCGCTGGGACAACGAGAACGGCTTCCAGGGGATGGCCGAACTCTGTCACGGCTGTGGCGGCTGTCGTGGCCATCAATCGACGACTGGCGGGACGATGTGTCCGACCTACCGTGCCGCCGAGGAGGAAATCCTCTCCACTCGTGGTCGGGCGAACCTGCTGCGTGACGCGATGAGCGGCGACCTCGGGGCGGCAACCGCCGCCAACCCGGAGCGGGCCGCACGGCCCCCGGAGGGCGATGCCGGCGACGGCGAAGCGGTCGACGTCGAGTTCATGAACGAGGTGATGGACCTCTGTATCGGCTGCAAGGGCTGTGCGAACGACTGCCCGAGCGAGGTCGACATGGCGAAGATGAAGGCCGAAGTCACGAACGAATATCACGAACGCCACGGCGCGAGCCTCCGGGACCGCCTGTTTGCGAACATCGACGAGCTCTCGGCGCTCGGGAGTCGGCTCGCACCGCTGTCGAACTGGGGGACGGAACTGCCGGGCGCGCGCACCGTGCTCGAACGGGCGGTCGGCATCGCCAAGGACAGGGCGCTGCCGACGTTCCACGCCGAGAGCTTCGAGGAGTGGTTCGAGGCGCGCGGCGGCGCGCAGGTGCCAGCCAGCGATGCCAGCAGAAAGGTCCTGCTCTTTCCGGACACCTACACGAACTACAACCATCCAGAGGCCGGCAAAGCTGCGGTGGCGGTGCTCGAAACCGCCGGCGTCCACGTCCGGCTTCCGCTCGGCGTCACGGACAGCGGCCGGCCGGCCTACTCGAAGGGGTTCCTCGGAACAGCCCGTGCGGCCGCCGAACAGAACGTCGCCGCGCTCGCGCCGCTGGTCCGCCGGAACTGGGACGTGGTCGTGGTCGAACCCTCCGATGCTGTAATGATGCAATCAGATTACCCCGACCTACTGCCGGCCGCCCAACGGGAGCCGACGGGGACCGTCGCCGCCGGTGAAACTGGCGAGCAGCCAGCCACGGACGGTGGGACGAACGATGTCGAGACTGTCGCCGGAAACACCTATGGCGTCTGTGAGTACGTCGACCGCTTCCGCCTCGACGAGGCGATGGCGCTCGATGAACCGGGCGAGTCGCTGACCTATCACGGTCATTGCCACCAGAAAGCCACGAAAAAGGACCACCACGCCGTTGGTGTGCTCCGGCGGGCGGGCTATGCGGTGGACGCGCTCGATTCGGGCTGTTGTGGCATGGCCGGTTCCTTCGGCTACGAAGCGGAGCATCTCTCGATGAGCCGCGCCATCGCCGACGTGCTCTACGAACAGGTCGACGAAAGTGACGGCGAGCGGGTGGTCGCGCCGGGAGCGTCCTGCCGGAGCCAACTCGGCGAACACGAGGGACGGGAGCCACCCCACCCAATCGAGAAGGTCGCCGACGCGCTCGCGGGCTGAGCGCGGTGTCGAGGGACCGATTCATATAGTAAAATACACAGTTTCCGGAACGTTTTTGGGACGTCGAGTTTCCTGTTGACTAGTACCATGCGGCAAATACTGCTACTCCGGTGTGCGAAACGACCGTTCACCAGCGGAGGGACGAATGACTGACGAGGAGGACGAACCGACGGTGGAGCCCGAAACCGATGGCGGCGTCGCCGACGGGGACGTCTACACCTCGGAAGCTGAGGGCAGGGAGTATCGTGATTCGGTCTATGAGCCGCTCGACGACGACTCGTTGAACGAGGCTCCGGCGACGAACGACTATCCCAAATCCGATGGGCAGGGTGGCTTCCGCATCGCCGACCTCCCGAAAGTCCCGAAGGTCTCCCATATCGTCGGCCCGAGCGCCATCATGCTCGGTGCGTCGCTCGGTAGCGGCGAGACGATGTTCTGGCCGACAATCGTCGCCGAGGGGAGCTGGGGGCTGTACTGGGCCTTCTGGGTCGGCGTCATCACCCAGTTCTTCATCAACACCGAACTCCAGCGGTGGGCGATTGCCACGGGCGAAAGCATCTTTCAGGGGTTCAACCGGCTCCATCGCATCTGGCCGCTGTTTTTCCTCGTGTTTGGCTTCTTCCAGATCGGCTGGCCGGGCTGGGCCGCGACCGGTTCGGAGGTGTTCGCGGCGTGGACCGGCATCGTCCCGCGGGCGGACTGGTATCTCATCGGCGTCGTCTCGATGGCCGTCATCTGGCTGTCCTATCAGGCCGGGCCGCTCGTCTACAACGTCATCGAGCGCGCCCAGATCGGGCTGATGCTGCTGGCGGTCGCCATCGCGGTCGTGCTCATGTTCACGCTCAACACGTTCGGCCAGTTCGCCAACCTCCCGGCCGGGGCGGTCAACTTCGGTGCGCTCCCGTCGGATGCGGACTTCGACATCGCCACCTTCCTCGGTGGGCTGGCCTATGCCGGTGCCGGCGGCTACACCAACCTCGCACAGGGCGTGTGGGCACGCGAGAAGGGGTATGGCATGGGGACATATCAAGGGAGAATTAAAAACCCGCTTCGTGGCTCCGGCGAGACGGAGAGCCAGGACGGCAGTTACACCTTCGAGCCCACTGACAAGAACATGAAGCGCTGGCGGGCGTGGTGGAAGGTCACCCAGCGCGAGCACTTCCTCACGTTCGTCGTCGGCGTGATGGTCGTCGCGACAATCGTGATGTCGATTTCGGCCCAGTATGCCGGCGGGGGCGAGTTCGGCGGCAGCGGCGTGACGATGTGGCTCGATACCATCATCCCCGCTCTCGGCGGCGGCATCAGCGCGTGGCTGCTCTATGCCCTGCTGTTCATCGCGCTGTTCAGCACCCAGTACGCCCAAATCGAGGTGTTCGTCCGCAACAGCTCCGATATCGTCTATCAGAAGATCGGTCGCCAGCGCGGCTGGGACATGAGCTACATCTTCCTCGGGCTGCTCACGGTGTTCACGCTTTGGGGGATGGCCATCATCGGCTTTCAGGTCGCCCAGCCGTGGATCATCCTCGTCATCGGCGCGGCGGCCGCGGGCGTGATGATGTGGCCGTACAACGCCTTGACCATCATCCTCAACACGACCCGAATGCCAGAACACACCCAACCCGGGTGGGCGAGAATCCTCGCCATGTGGTGGGCGACGGCCTTCTTCGGCTACTTCAGCATCCTGCTCATCGGTGAAACGCTCGTCACGCGCTTCGGTCTCGATGCCTTCGCCACGACCGTCGCCGTCATGGGCAGCGCCCCCGGTGGCTACGCGCTCTGGGTGTTCGCCCTCGCCGTCCAAATCTACACGATGTATCGCTCCGCGCGGGCGAAACGCGCCGCGAGCGGTACCGTCGAGGACGCAGAGGAGGCATCCGGGTTCCTCGCCTGACCCCGGGATTTTTCCCGCTCGTCGCGTAGGCACTGCATGACCCGAACCGAATCGAGCGGACTGGACCCACTCTTTCGACTGCTCGTCACCCATCGGTTGCTCGTGTACTTCGGCGGACTGTTCGTCATCGGGCTGCCGCTCCTGTTCAGGGCACTCGGTATCGGACTCTCGGGGACGGCGCGCACGGTGTTGGTCGTCGTGACGCTCGCGGTGATGGTGCTCACCTACCTCGGCGAGCGCCGCGTCGGATTCTCCGATTCCCGAACCGAAACGACACAGGACTACCCGTTGAAGATGCGCCTCGTGCTCGCACTCGCCCTTGTCGGAATCGCGGTCGGCATCTACGTCGCCCTCGAAGTCAACACGCTCGCGGGGCTGCTGTTCATCGCCGGCGCGTATTTCTTCGGCTACATGGGCTACCGCGGCGGACTCGACGAGGGCGAGGCATGACCGTCGACGAACTCGACGAGATGGACTTCGAGGGCCTCCCGAGTACCGATATCGAGGTTCACAGTCATGTGCACTTCGGGATGACCGGTTCGTTCCCGCTGCGCCTCGCCGAGCTGTTCTTCGCCGACGATGGGCTGCATATCGCCGAGTACGCCTACATCACGCCGCTGTTCGGTCTCGGAACGAGAAAACATCGCCGCGAGTCCAGCGGCATGCAGGCGATCTACGACCACCACGGTCTCGACGAGGTGCTCCTCCAGGCGGATTCGGTCACGTGGCTCGCCTACGAGACGGTCGAGCGGGTTCGCGTCCACGACGGTGGTCGACTCGGTCGGCCGAAACTCACCGTCTCGACCGACGAACGTTCGTACGCCTACCGCATCCACGGCGAGCAGACTGTGGACGAACTCGCGGCTGACATCGAGACGTGCGCCGACGAACACGGTTTCATCGTCGAGACGGTCGCTGGTGTAGGGTTTTCACCCGTCGAGAACGTCAGACGGTTTTTCTCCTGAGCGCTCTCGATACCGGATGGCGAGGTGGCCGAGCGCGGCACACACGACCCCGACGACGTACAGCACGACCAGCAGTCCGGTGAGAGCGGCCCGCACGGCGGGTGCGGCGTGGGTTCGTCGGCGGGCGAGCGCGCCACACCGACGGACCAGCCAGCGAACCACTTGCGTCGTCGTCGCCTCGGGATGGCGCGAGAGCGTGGCCGCGATTGGCGGGCTCACACTGTCGTAGGTCGCGACGAGCGCTCGGCCCGGCCCGGACCGCGCGAGCGCGTCGTCTCGGAACCCCCGAAGCGCGTCGAGTGCGGGACCGTCGCCGGCGGTCGCAGTAGTAATAAAGCACATCGAGTGGTGTTGGGTCACTTCGACGCGGCTGAGGTCGCCCTTGGCGTAGCGCGTCGTTGCCCCGTCGGGAAAGGACGGCTCCGGGGAAACGAAAAACGCCGCCGAGGAGTGTTTGAGGTAGACGTCGCCGTGGTCGTGGTGGTCGTTCGTCCGCGTACGGACGCTGACATGCTTCTTCCGGTCGTCACCCACCGCGGTCGGTCCCACATCGTCCGGCGAAACCGATTCGTCCGGCGTCGGTTCCGTATGACGTTCCTCGGCGGAGCCATCGACTCGGCAAGAATTCCCGTCGCTCATGGACTGGTTCTCTCGCGGACCGACAAATCGTTTCGGGCGCTGGTCGTCGCGTTCGCGGTGGTTCGGTCGCGGCTCCGCCCGTCGTGGCCGTTCGACGGTGCGGGCGGTCAGGGACGGGGCGGCGAGAACAGCCGTTTCTCGATTGGGCGACCACCCCACCGAACGAGATAGCCGTAGCCGGCCAGCGCGAGCGCGAGACCGGCCGCGAGCGGATAGACGCCGTCGATGGCGAGCTTTCCCGTCAACAGCACTGCCGACCCGAGGATGAGATACAGGAGTATCTCGGCGGAGGACAACATTGCAGACAATCGGGCGTACAGCCGTAAAACTGCGCCGCTTTCGACCGCACGCCGAATAGGGTCCGGCCCGGCCCGTGGCCTAGGTTTATTCCGCTCGCCGACCATCCATCGAGCCATGCCGACCGACTTCGATTTCGACGGCAATGTCATCCTCGTCACCGGTGCGAGCGGCGCGCTCGGCAGCGGTATCTGCGAGGCCTTCGAGGGCGCGGGTGCGACCGTCCACGCGACCGACCTCGTGACGCCCGACGACGAGAACTCGCTGCTCGACTCGTATTCCGCCTTCCACGAGGCCGACCTCACCGACGAAAGTGATGTCGAGCACGTCGTGGGCGAGGTCGTCGAGACTGAGGGTCGCCTCGACGCGCTCTGCAACATCGCGGGCACGTGGCAGGGCGGCCAGCCGATAGACGAGACCGATAGCGACGAGTTCGATATGGTGTTCGACGTCAACTTGAAGACCATGTTCCTCGCCTCGAAACACGCGATTCCCCACCTCCGCGAATCGGATGGGGCGGTCGTCTCGGTATCGGCGAAGTCCTCCTTGGAGGGCGGCGAGGGCGACGGACCCTATCGGGCGTCGAAAGCCGGCGTTCGACTGCTGACCGAGACCATCGCCGAGGAAAATCGGGGCGAGCTGCGTGCGAACGCCGTCATGCCGAAGACCATCGATACGCCCGCGAACCGTGAAATGCTGTCGAGCGACCCCGAGAACTGGCCGACGCCCGAAGAGATCGCCCCGGTTGTGTGCTTTCTCTGTAGCGACGCCGCCGGTGTCACGAGCGGGGCGGCCGTGCCGGTCTACGGCGAGGCCTGAGAGGGGAATCGGTCACAGGCGAGTGTTTCGCAAAGACTTTTACCGGGGGCGAAACCCCGTCAGTCATGGCAGAACGCGAAACGTGGACGACGAGGCTCGGATTCATCCTCGCGGCGGTCGGCAGTGCGGTGGGATTGGGCAACATCTGGCGCTTTCCGTTCGCCACCTCCGCGAACGGCGGGGCGGCGTTCGTCATCGTTACGTTGCTCGCCGTGTTGATCATCGGGATTCCGGCGCTGCTCGCGGAGTTCGTCATCGGGCGGCGGTCGAACACGGATGCCATCGGCGCATTCCGCAAGCTCGGGCGGCCGGGCTGGCGGTTCGTCGGCGCAATCGGCGTGTTCGCCTCCTTTTGGACGCTCTCGTACTACAGTGTCGTCGGCGGCTGGGTGATGCGGTACGTCCTCGGCACCGCCACCGGTAACGCGCTCGCCACACCGGAGACGTACTTCGGGAGCATCTCAGTGGGCGTGCCCTCCGTCGCGTCCCACGCCGTGTTCATGGCCGTCACCATCGTCATCGTCGCCTTCGGCATCGAGCGCGGCATCGAACTCGCAACGAAGTTCATGGTGCCGGCCATCGTCGTGTTGTTGGTCGGTCTCGCCGTCTTCGCGGCGACCCTGCCCGGTGCGGGCGACGGGTATGCCTTCCTACTCAACCCCGATTTCGGGTACATCATTGCAAACGCCGGTAGCGTCCTTCCCGCCGCCTTCGGACAGGCGCTGTTCTCGCTGTCGGTGGGCTTCAGTGTAATGATAACCTACGCCTCGTATCTCGGTGAAGACGACAGCCTGCCTATCGACGGACTCAGCATCGCGGTCACGAACTTCGCAATCGCCTTCATCGCCGGCCTCGTGGTGATTCCGCTGTTGGTCGTTCAGGGTCTCCAGCCCGGCGCGGGCGGCATCAGTGCGACGTTCGTCGCCATCCCGACGGCGCTCGCGGAACTGGGCGGCCTGCTCGGACAGGTCGTCGGTGTCGTCTTCTTCTTCGTCGTGCTCATCGCAGCGCTCTCCTCGGCGATCAGCCTGCTCGAAGCCGTCGTTGCCTACCTCGTGGATAGTTTCGGGTTCTCGCGCGTCCCGACCGCCGTCGGTCTCGGGGTCGTGATCTTCGTCGTCGGGATTCCCTCCGCGTGGAACACCGCATGGCTTGCGTGGTTCGACGGCATCGGGGTCGCGCTGCTGCTGCCGGTCACAGTACTATTCGTCGTGTTGTTCGTCGGCTGGGTGCTCGGCCGCGACGCCATCGACGAGTTCACGAAAGGCTCGGGGGCGGGATGGCTCGCATCGGTGTGGCTCTGGGGACTTCGCACCGTGGTTCTCCTCTTGGTCGTCATCATCGTCGCGCTCAACCTTCAGGACCTGTTCCTCACGCCCAGCGGTTCCTACATCATCCCCGGTCCGTTGCGCTGACGGCCATCCATCGGAAGGTCCTTTTCGGCGGCCCGACGACGACGGGTATGGCACGGTTTCGGGGGCAGGACCATGACTGACGATACCGACCCAATCGAGGACCTCCGCGAGCGAAAGCGCGCGGCCGAACTCGGCGGTGGCGAGGAGCGCATCGAATCCCAACACGAGAAGGGCAAACTGACCGCCCGCGAGCGCATCGACTACTTCCTCGACGACGGTACGTTCCACGAGTTCGACCAGCTCCGAACCCACCGGAGCACGAACTTCGACATGGACGAACGAAAAGTTCCGGGCGACGGCGTCGTCACGGGTTACGGCGACGTCGACGGCCGCACGGTGTTCGTCTTCGCCCACGACTTCACCGTCTTCGGCGGTTCGTTGGGCGAGGTGTTCGCCCAGAAGGTCTGCAAGGTGATGGACGAGGCGATGGAGGTCGGTGCACCCATCGTCGGTCTCAACGACTCCGCCGGTGCGCGCATTCAGGAGGGCATCGACTCGCTCGCGGGCTACGCCGAGGTCTTCCACCGCAACCAGCAGGCCAGCGGCGTCGTCCCGCAGATTTCGGCCATCATGGGTCCCTGTGCGGGTGGGGCGGTCTACTCGCCCGCCATCACCGACTTCATCTTCATGGTCGAGGACACCTCCCACATGTTCATCACCGGCCCGGACGTCATCGAGACCGTCACGGGCGAGGAGGTCTCCTTCGAGGAGTTGGGTGGTGCCTCGGCACACACGAGCGAGAGCGGCGTCGCACACTTCGCCGAGGCAGACGAGAAGGAGGCACTCGACGACATCCGGCGACTGCTCTCGTATCTCCCGCAAAACAACGTCGAGGACCCGCCGCGCGTCGAGCCGTGGGACGACCCCGAGCGCAGGGACGACCAGTTGAAAGAACTCGTGCCCGACGCGCCGCAGAAACCCTACGACATCACCGAGGTAATCGAGCGCATCGTCGACGAGAGTTCCTTCTTCTCGGTCGCGGATTCGTACGCCCGCAATCTCGTGACGGCGTTCGCGCGCCTCGACGGCCGGCCGGTCGGCGTGGTCGCCAACCAACCACGAGTGAACGCCGGCACGCTCGACATCGACGCCTCGCTCAAGGGGTCGCGGTTCGTCCGCTTCTGTGATGCGTTCAACATCCCGATTCTCACCTTCGTCGACGTTCCGGGGTTCATGCCCGGTACCGACCAGGAACAGGGAGGCATCATCAAACACGGCGCGAAGCTCCTGTATGCCTTCTCCGAGGCCACCGTCCCACTCCTCACGGTCATCACCCGCAAGGCCTACGGCGGGGCCTACGACGTGATGGCATCGAAACACATCGAGGCGGACGTGAACTACGCGTGGCCCACGGCCGAGATCGCCGTGATGGGTCCCCAAGGCGCGGTGAACGTCCTCTACGACGACGAGCTCGATGCGGCCGACGATACCGAGGTGCGCCGCGAGGAACTCATCTCCGAGTACCGCGACACCTTCGCCAACCCCTACACGGCTGCCGAGCGCGGGTTCGTCGACGACGTCATCGAACCGCAGGAGACGCGACCGCTGCTCATCGAGGACCTCGAAATGTTAGCGAGCAAGCGAACGGACACGCCCGAGCGCAAACACGGGAACATTCCGCTCTGATGGCGTCGGGCCAGCCCACAGCCGACGACCTCGCGGCGGCGATTCCCGACGACGCCGAAAGCGACGAGGCCGCCGCCATCGCCGCCGCACTGGGGAGCTATCTCGCCGACCGCGAGCACGCGGCCGCAGGCGAAATCGAGGAGCCGTCGTGGGACGGCGAACGCTGGCGCTTCGCCGGCCGGCTCGCGGCGCTCGGCCGGCGGTCCGTCCGCGTGCCGCTCGACGCGCCGACCGACCCATGGAGCGCCGCCGGCAGAACCGACCGGCTGTAACCGGTCCGGCACGCCGTCGAGTCGCATCCGCATAGTTTTATCACGCGAGTCCTCCAACGGTCGATAGGAATGTTCGAGAAGGTCCTCGTCGCCAACCGAGGGGAGATCGCCGTGCGCGTGATGCGCGCCTGTGAGGAACTCGGCGTCGACACCGTGGCCGTCTATTCGGAGGCCGACAAGAACGCCGGCCACGCTCGCTACGCCGACGAGGCATACAACGTCGGGCCGGCACGCGCCGCCGACTCGTATCTTGATGGGGAGGCAATCGTCGAAGCAGGCGAGAAGGCCGGCGCGGACGCCGTGCATCCGGGCTATGGCTTTCTGGCCGAAAACGCCGACTTCGCCGCCCGCGTCGAGGACAGCGAGATGGTCTGGGTCGGGCCATCGAGCGAGTCGATGGAACTGCTCGGCGAGAAGACGAGCGCGCGCAAGGAGATGGCCACCGCCGACGTGCCCACAGTGCCGGGTACCGACGACCCCGTCGAGTCGGCCGACGAGATTCGGGAGTTCGCCGAGGAAGCGGGTTACCCGGTCGCCATCAAGGCCGAAGGCGGCGGTGGCGGGCGCGGGCTGAAGGTCGTCGAGAACGAGGAAGAAATCGAAGACCAGTTCGAGAGTGCCCAGCGCGAGGGCGAGGCGTACTTCGACAACTCCTCGGTGTTCGTCGAGAAATACCTGGAATCCCCCAGACATATCGAAGTCCAGATCATCGCCGACCATCACGGCAACGTCCGGCACATCGGCGAGCGCGACTGTTCGCTCCAGCGCCGCCACCAGAAAGTCATCGAGGAAGGCCCCAGTCCGGCGCTCACGGACGACCTGCGCGCCGAAATCCAGGAGGCCGCCCGGCGCGGGGCCGACGCCGCCGACTACTACAACGCCGGCACCTTCGAGTTCCTCGTCGAGGACGCCGAGCGTAGCGATGACGGACTCCTCGGTGAGGGCAGTGACTTCTACTTCCTCGAAGTCAACACCCGGATTCAGGTCGAACACACAGTATCGGAGGAATTGACGGGCATCGACATCGTGAAACAGCAGATTCGGGTGGCTGCGGACGAGGAGCTGCCCTTCGCTCAGGACGACGTGGTGCTCGACGGCCACGCGATGGAGTTCCGCATCAACGCAGAGAACGCCGCGAACGAGTTTTCGCCCGCGACGGGCGAGTTGGAAACCTACGACCCGCCCGGCGGCATCGGGGTGCGCCTCGACGACGCGCTCCGGCAGGGCGATTCGATTGGTGGCGATTACGACTCGATGATAGCGAAGCTCATCGTCTGGGGGCAAGACCGCGAGGAGTGTCTCGCCCGGAGCCGGCGCGCGCTCGCGGAGTTCGGTATCGAGGGCATCACCACCGTGATTCCGTTCCATCGGCTGATGCTCGGAGACGAGGCGTTCGTCGCCGGCGAGCACACCACGAACTACCTCGACGAGGAACTCGATCCCGAGCGCATCGACGAGGCACAGGAGAAATGGGGACCGGCCGAAACCACGTCCGAAAGCGACGACGAGGAGGTTACCGAGCGCGATTTCGTCGTCGAGGTCAACGGCAAGCGCTTCGAGGTCAACTTAGAAGAGCGCGGCGCACCGCCGATTCCGGCGAGCGGTGGCGGTGGCGGCAACACCCAACAGCTCAATTCCGCCGGCCCGAGCGGTGGGGGCGACGGCGGCGGCAGCAGTGGGAGCACGAGCACCGCCGAGGGCGAGCAGGTCACCGCCGACATGCAGGGCACGATTCTGAACGTCAACGTTGACGAAGGCGACGAGGTCGCGGCGGGCGACGTACTCTGTGTGCTCGAAGCGATGAAGATGGAAAACGACGTGGTCGCCTCCCGCGGCGGCGAGGTCGTCGAGGTCACCGCGACCGAGGGCGAATCGGTCGATATGGGCGACGTGTTGGTCGTTCTCGACTGAACGTTGTTACTTTCGGTGGGTTCGCTCACTCGGTTCACTCGTTCGCTCAACCTCTCACAAAAACGTCCTCAGAAGTCGAAGACTTCTGATGTCGAGGCGAATCGGAGATTCGCCGACCATTGGAGAGCGAAGCTCTCCAAGAGGCTGCGTTAGAGCTCGCTCTAACGCACGTCCATGAAAAACCCCGCTCGCTCACTTCGTTCGCTCGCGTGAACCGCGCTCGCTCCGCTCGCGCGGACACCACCGCGGCGGTCAGTCCTCGACGCCGTTCTCTTGGGCGTCGACGACGGCGACGCCGGCGAGGTTCACGATGTCCTTGACCTCGTCGCCGCGCTGGAGGACATGGACCGGTTTGTCCATGCCCACCAGCATGGGACCGATGGCCGCCGCTCCGCCGAGACGCTGGAGCAGTTTGTAGCCGATGTTCCCCGCTTCGAGGTTCGGGAACACAAGCACGTTCGCCGGTTCCTCAAGCTCCGAAAATCCGTACGTTCCCTCCAGGATGTCCTCGACGACGGCGGTGTCGGCCTGCATCTCGCCGTCGACCGGGAACTCGGCGGTGGGGTCCTCGCGGAGTTTTTCGGCGGCCTCGCGGGGTTTGCGCGTGCCCTCGTTGTCGACGCTACCGAAGTCGGAGTACGACAGCAGGGCGGCGCGTGGCTCGACGTTGAACCGCCGGGCCAACTCGGCCGTGTGGCGGGCGGTCTCGGCGAGCACGTCCGCGTCGGGGTCCTGATTGACGGTCGCGTCCGCACAGAAGATGACGCGGTTTTTGAACGCCAGCAGGTAGACGCCAGCGGCGTAGTCGGCGTCGTCGGCGGTACCGACGATCTGGAGCGGCGGGCGCAGCGCCGAGGGATAGTCGTGCATCAGGCCGGTGAGCATGGCGTCGGCGTCGCCCATCTCGACCATCACGCTGCCGAGGTAGTTCTCCTCGCGGGCGAAGTCCGCGGCCTCCCGGCGCGTGATGCCCTTGCGCTTGCGGAGTTCGTGAATCCGGTCCTCGTACGGCTCCAGATTCGCTTCGTCGGGGTCGACGATCTCGGGGTCGAAATCCAGCCCCAGCGAGTCCATCGTCTCCCAGATGCGTTCGCGGTCGCCGATGAGGATGGGATGGGCAAGCCCCTGCTCGTCGATTTGGTGGGCGGCGCGGATCATCTTCTCGTCGTCGCCCTCGGCGAGCACCAGCCGCTTGGGGTCGGATTTCGCCTTGTTCAACACCACACGCATCATCTCGCGGGACTTGCCCAGCCGGGCTTCGAGTTCCTCGGTGTACTCGTCGATGTCGACCTCCGTGCGGGCGGCACCGCTGTCGACGGCTGCCTCGGCCACCGCGGGCGTCACCTCGAAGAGGACTCTGGGATCGACCGGCTTGGGAATGATGTACTCGGGGCCGTACTGGAGTGGCTGATCGCCGTAGGCTTTGACGACGGCATCGGGGACGTCTTTCCGGGCCAGTTTGGCGAGCGCGCGGGCGGCGGCGACCTTCATCTGTTCGTTGATCTCGCTGGCACGGACGTCGAGCGCGCCACGGAAGATGAACGGGAAGCCCAGCACGTTGTTGACCATGTTCGGGTAGTCCGACCGGCCGGTGGCCATGATCACCGTGTCGTCGCGTGCGTCTTTGGCATCGGGATAGGCGATTTCGGGGTCCGGGTTGGCCATCGCGAAGATGATGGGGTTGTCGGCCATCGAACGCACCATCGCTTCGCTGACGATGCCACCGACCGACAGCCCGACGAAGACGTCCGCGCCGTCCATCGCCTCGGCCAGACTTCCCTCGGGTACGTCGCGGGCGAACTCCGTCTTGAACTCGTTGACGTCGCCGTGCTCTGCGCGCTCGTCGGTGATGATGCCCGACGAGTCACACATCGTGATGTTCTCGCGTTTCGCACCGAGCGAGAGGTAGAACCTGGCGGTGGCGATGGCGCTCGCACCCGCCCCCGAGAAGACGATCTCCAACTCTTCGAGGTCCTTCCCGGCGATGTCGACGGCGTTCAGCAGGGCGGCCCCGCTGATGATGGCCGTGCCGTGCTGGTCGTCGTGAAAGACGGGAATCGACAGCGATTCCCGAAGCGCCCCCTCGATTTCGAAGCACTCGGGCGCTTTGATGTCCTCCAAGTTGATGCCGCCGAAGGTCGGCTCCATCGCCTCGACGGTTCGGATTATCTCTTGGGGGTCCTCCTCGTCGAGTTCGATATCGAAGACGTCGATGTCGGCGAAGCGTTTGAAGAGCACGCCCTTGCCCTCCATGACGGGTTTTGAGGCCTGTGCGCCGATGTCGCCGAGTCCGAGCACGGCCGAGCCGTTGGAGACGACGCCGACCATGTTGCCCTTGGCGGTGTAGGTGTAGGCGTCGTTCGGGTTCTCGTGGATTTCGTTGCAGGGTGCGGCCACTCCCGGAGAGTACGCCAACGAGAGGTCGCGCTGCGTGCTGGTCGGTTTGGTCGTCGAGATTTCGATCTTGCCGGGTGGTTCCTCGCGGTGGTATTCGAGCGAGTCCTCGTCCAGTCCCATGACACCCCTCTCGGCTGATGGGATAAAAAACCAACCGAAACCGATATTCGACGAACGACGAATTCGGGTTACGGACCGACGTCGTGGCGGACGAGCGTCTCGCCATCGACGTCGATCTCCCGGGTCGGCCACCCGCCGGTCGCCGTCAGCGTCTCGAATCCCTCGTCGACCAAGACCGTATCCTCGCTTTTCGCGCCCTGTATCGTCGGGTTCCATGCGTACGCCATCGGCACGTCGAGGGCTGCGGTGCTTCCCGGCGTCGCCTTCCACTCCCGGCCTGCGAAGCCCGTCGCCCCGCCCTGATGGTGGTTTTCCCATTCGCTGGGATAGCCAACTGCTGCGTAGGCGTCCTGTATCTCCCGAAAGACGTCGGCGGCGGTTCCCTCGCCGGCGAGTCGTTTCGTCGCCACGAGCGCGGTCGCCTCGACGTGCATGGCTGCCTCGTGGCGGACTTCGAGCCAGTCGGGCGGGTCGAGGGCGACCGTCCGCGTCGCGCTCGCGTGGAGTCCATCGCGCTGTGCGGTGACCGACACCAACGCATAGCCGCCGATGTCGGCGTCGGTCGGGGGGAAGTGTCGATACGCCGGCGCGCGCTCCTCACCACCGACGAGGAGCACGGGAACATCGATGCCGCGGGCGGACAGCCGCCTTTGAAGGCGTGCGGCGACCGCCCGCTCGGAATCGGATTTTTGAATGGTTCGACAGACGTCTTCGAGTACCGTCGCGGTCTCGCTGCCGAGTTCCCGGTAGCGTTCGATATCGGCATCGGTGAGCGGCGTTCGAAGCTGGGTGGCCGGAACGCGCTCGGTCCCGGGAACGTCGAAATCGGCGGTGAGCGGAGTATCCGAGCGTTCGGCGACGGCCTCGGCCAGCGTCTGCTCGTGCCACGGAAACGACTCGACGGGGACGCCGTCGAGTTCCTCCTCGGCGAACCGCGGAGCCTCGATATTGCTGGTGAGTACTCGCAGGGAGCCGTCGTAGCCGGCCGCCGCCACACCCACCGCCGCCTCGCGGTCGACGACGTTGCTCGCGCCGGTGAGCCACGCGAAGTTCGCCGGGCGGGCGAACCAGACCGCCTCACGGTCCGTTTCGGCGAGATAGCTATCGAGGCGAGCGACCTTTTCGGGGTCGACATCCATAGGCATCCATCGGGCGAGCGGTCCAAAACGGTCCCGACCGCGACGAGTCGAACAGACGTAAGTACCACCGCCTCCAACCGTCGGTGATGGTTCGATTCCGCCACCTCGCCGCCGCCACCACCGGGATGACGTTCGCGCTCATCCTTCTCGGTGTGTACACCGCCGCCGCGGGCGCGGGCCTGTCCTGCGGGGCAAACTGGCCGCTGTGCAACGGCGGCGTCTTCGGGCTGTTTCCGGCGAACTGGCCGAGCTTCATCGAGTGGTTCCACAGGTTAGTGGCGATGATTACGGGCTTCATGATTCTCGGGACGACCTACGCCGCGTGGCGCGGCGGGAGGAGCCGCCGGACGCGTCTCGCCAGTGCCGTGGCGCTGGTCGTCCTCCCAGTGCAGATACTGCTCGGCGGGGCCACCGTCACCCTCTACACGGCGCTCGTCCAGGTCACCCACCACGCCGCCGCGCTCGTCATCTTCGCCGCGCTCGTGGCGACCACCGTCTGGGCCTACGAATCACCCGACGAGGGTCACGCGAGCACCGATACCGCGACCGCGACGACCGCCGACTGACACCCACTTTTTACAGGAGGTCTCCTTGCGCCTACGGGTGTCGTCAGAAATCGAATATTTCTGACTGCCAATCAGAACGCTTCGCGTTCTGATGACGCTCGGTCGAACCCCCTGCAAAACCTGTTCTGCTGAGCGAAGTGAGGTCGTTCGAAACGGCGATAGCGAGGCGGCGGAGCCGCCTCGAACCGTTGGCGCGGCTCCGCCGCGCCAAGAAGCCGTTTCGTGATGACGACAATCTTCGATTTTCGAACCACAGAGCTTGGAAGGCGAGCGAAGCGAGTCTTCCAGTGGACTGAAAACTCCCGCTCACTCGCTCCGCTCGTTCGCGGCGAACCGCGCTCACTGCGTTCGCACGGATGCTGCACTTTCCGCGCGACTACCGCGCCGGTCGCCGAAACCCCGCGCCGCCACGCAAACCGGCCGAGATTGACGAAAGATTGAAATACTCATTCTACACACCGGTCGTATAGCTCCGAACAGTTCGACGACGCGGCGTGGATATCTGAAAGCAACCGGCGCGAGTGTGGTAGGACTGTCGCTCGCCGGTTGTGTTGGCGGCGGTGGCGGCAGCGGAAGTAGTGGCGGTAACGGAAGTGGTGGAAACGGTAGTGGAGGCGGCGGAAGCGGTGGCGGCGATGGCTCGGGCAGTGGTGGCGGCCAGACCATCGTCATCGGTTCGGACATCCCCTACAAACCGTTCGAGTACCGCACGAACGAGGACGAACTCGTCGGGTTCGACGTCGGTATCGCGGATGCGGTCTTCGGCGAGCAGTTGGGCATGACCCCGAATTTCAAGCCGACCGCCTTCGACACCATCATCCCGTCGCTCAACAACGGCAACTTCAGGGTCATCATGAGCGCGATGACCATCAACGACAAGCGTGCACAGCAGGTCGATTTCTCCGACCCGTACTTCACGGCCTATCAGACCGTGGTCGTGCTCGCAAACAGCGACATCTCCTCGAAGCAGGATTTGAAGGGCAAAACCGTCGGCGTCCAGAAGGGAACGACCGGCGAGGCCGCCGCCGAGGAGTTGAAAAAGGAGTTCAATGGGGATTTGACGATTCAGTCGTACGACCAGATTCCCGGCGCGTTCAGCGCGCTCACCAACAATCAGGTCGCGGCGGTGCTCAACGACAACACCGTCAACGCCCAGTTCGTCGGTGAGAACTCCGAGACGGTGCGCTTTCTCGAAGGCAAGGGCGCGGCCGCCGAGCAGGGAAAGCAGGCACCACCGTATCTCACCCTCACCGTCGAGGAGTACGGTATCGCCTTCCGCAAAAACGACGACAAGCTCAAAAAGCGGGTGAACGATGCGCTCGCAACCATCCGTGAGAACGGAACATACGACGAAATCTATAACGAGTACTTCGAGAGTTCGAGCGGGACTACCCAAAGCTAACGTCACTGGTTGTCAACATACACCATGGCCGAATCATACTCGGATTCGACGGCGGGCGAGTCGACAGGCAGCCGGCTGTTCGACGACCGAACGCTGAAGTGGGTCGGCGTCGCCGTCGCGGGGGCGTTCACGCTCGCCATCGCGGCGTTTCTCGCCTACATCGTCGTCGTGCAGGTCGATTTCTCCTTGCTCGTCGAGGTCATCTACCCACAGTTCACCGACGCCTTTCTGACCGTGCTTCGCATCGTGGTCATCAGTAGTGTCCTGTCGGTCGTCGCGGGCGTCGTCGTCGGTCTCGGGCGCGTCTCACAGACACGCTTCACACGTTCGATTGCCCGTGGGTACATCGAGTTCTTCCGTGGTACTCCCCTGTTGTTTCAGCTGATGGTCGTGTTCTTGGGTGTGCCGACGTTCTGGCCGCCCGGCGAGTTCCCGATACAGAACTTCGCGGTTCCGGCGGCCATCATCGGTCTGACGCTGAATCACGCCGCCTATATCGGCGAGGCCATCCGCGGCGGTATCGAGTCCGTTCCGGATGGGCAGATGGAGGCCGCCCGCTCGCTCGGACTTTCCTATATCCAGTCGATGCGCGAGGTCATCCTGCCACAGGCGTGGCGCAACGCACTCGCGGCCATCGGCAACGACCAGGTTATCCTCGTCAAGGACACCTCACTCCTTACTGTAATCGCGGTCCCGGAACTCATCAGCGCCTTCCGCAACGTCAATAGCAACACCTTCGATGCGTGGACACCGATTCTCATCGTCGCGATTGCCTACCTGCTCATCACGATTCCGCTCGGGCGACTCGTCAGCTATCTCGAACGGCGCGCCGACCCGGCGGGAGGGAGTTCGTGAGCGTCGCTCCGATACTCGAATTCGATGGCGTGAACAAGTACTTCGGCGACGCACACGTGCTTCGGGATGTTGACCTCGACGTCGAAAACGGCGAAGTGTGCGTGGTCATCGGTCCGAGCGGCAGCGGGAAATCCACGCTGCTGCGGTGTGCCAACAGGCTAGAGGAGATTCAATCCGGCGAGGTCAGACTGGAAGGCGAGTCCATCTCGGACCCGACGGCGGATATCAACCACCTTCGCCAGCAGATCGGCATGGTCTTCCAGAGCTTCAACCTCTTTCCGCACAAGACGGCTCTCGAAAACATCACACTTGGACCAATGAAAGTGCGTGGACTCTCGAAAGACGAGGCACGCGAGCGCGCCGAAGGCCTCCTCGATAGCGTTGGTCTCTCGACACAGGCGGAGTCCTATCCGAACCAGCTCTCGGGTGGGCAACAACAGCGCGTCGCCATCGCCCGCGCGCTGGCGATGGAACCGGAAGTAATGCTGTTCGACGAGGTGACGAGCGCGCTCGACCCCGAACTGGTGGGGGAGGTTCTCGATGTGATGGGCACGCTCGCCGCGGAGGGCATGACGATGATGGTCGTCACCCACCAGATGGGCTTCGCCCGCGAGGTGGGCGACAGAGTAGTGTTGATGTCAGAGGGAAGAATCGTCGAGACGGCCCAACCGGAGCGGTTCTTCTCGAATCCCGACACTGACCGCGCCCAGCAGTTCCTCTCGAAGATCCTGTGATTTCATTTAGGAGAAGTCGCCGAGTCCGGACTGCGAATCGTCCGCATCCTCGGCACTACCTGCCTCTTCGTCCTCGCCCTCGGCCTCGGATTCGGCCGACTGGCTGCCCGAACCGTCGCCCGCCTCGTCGTCCGGGGTCGTGCGCGTCGCTCCTTCGAATGCGCCGTCGGAGCCTTCGACAGCGGCCTCCTCGCCGAGTCGGGCGGCGTCCTCGACGATTGACTGGACCTTGTTGGTGTCCTCGCCACTCCCAGTAATGAACGCGACGTGTTCGGCGTCGAGGTCGTAGCGAGCGGCCATCGCCACCGTGAGGTCCCGATTCGTGCAGTGGTGGGTCATCGTCGAGAGGAGGGGCATGATTTCTCGGCGCGCGCTCGCCATGCTCGTTCCACTACTCGCGGCGATTTTTCGGGCGATGTAATCGCGCTTGTCGCGGGTGGCCCGCGAGCGCCCGAGTTTCGACCAGTAGCTCGGCGGGCCGTACCGGGTCCACCCCCCTTTGGATTCACGGCGGGAAGCGGCGACGCCGGCGGTCATCGCATCGCCCGCGTACCGCCAGTAGGTGTAGTTCTGGGTCGCCCGCACTCGCCCGAGCCAGCGGTCGGCGTTCGCCAGATTGTCGTAGGCGTCGGCGAGTTCCGCTCCTCGATAGTCTTTGGGCACGTTGTCCTCGATCCAGTTGATGAGGTCGTCGGGCGTCTCGTCGACGTCGTAGGACATCCGGAGTGCACCCTCGGCGTCCTCCTCCTTGATGAGCGCGTCCAGAAAGTCGAAGATTCCGGTGGTGCGGTCGCGGTCGCTCGTCACTACGTCGTCGATGAGTTTCTCGGCATTCTCGGCGAGCGCCTGCAGGTCGTTGACCGCGCCCCGCAAATCGCCGCTGTTGGTCTCGGCAATCGATTCGAGCGCGCTATCCTCGTATTCGACGCCTTCGCGCCGGCAGATGTCGCGGAGCACGGGGAGAATCGAACGCGCGGAGATGTCGCGGAACTCGATGGTCTCGCAGGCGTTTCGGAGGCTGTTCGACATCTCGTAGAACTCGTTGGCGATGAGGACCATCGGCTGGCCGGCCTCCTTCACCAGCCCCGTGATGGCCCGCGAGCCGCCCCGGTCGACGTTGCCGTGGAGGTTGTCGGCCTCGTCCATGACGACGAGCCGCCGGCCCGCGCTGCCGCCGGTGAGCGTGCCCGACTTCGCCGCCTCGCCCGCGACGCGTTCGACGACGGCCTTCGTGCGCTGGTTCGAGGCGTTGAGTTCGATGGTCGGCCAGCCCATGTCAGAAGCGAGCGCGTGGGCCGCCGAGGTCTTGCCGACGCCGGGCGACCCGTGGAGGATGACCGCCTCCCGATGGGACTCCCACGTCTCGGCCCACTCGCGGAGTGCGTCGCGGGCCTTGTTGTTACCACGGACCTCCGAGAGCGTCGATGGACGATACTTCTCGGTCCAATCCATTGGCATCGCTATGGGTGAGTCGCGTTTAGTGATTCCGGAGCACGGACGAACGTTTTTGACGGCTCCACGAGTTTCCTGCGTATGTTCCCCGAGCGCATCGAAACCGACAGGTTAGTTCTCGAACGGCTCTGCCACGAGACGCTCGACGTCTTCGAGTTCTATCGTGTCTGCTCGGACGCCGACGGCGAGGAGGACATGGCCGCGGTCACGCGCTACATGCCGTGGGACCCCCACGAGACGGTCAACGAGTCGAAGGAGTTCATCGACCGCTGCGAAAAACAGTGGGACGAAGGTGAGGCCGCGACCTATGCCATTCGTCCGCGCGATGGCGAGGACGGCGCTGGCACGTTCGCCGGTGCTGGCGGGCTGCATCTCGACTGGGAGCGCCGAACCGCTCGGTTGGGCATGTGGCTCCGCAAGCGCTTCTGGGGTCGTGGCTACTCCGGCGAGCGTGCGGCAGCGTTGATGGAAGTCGCCTTCGAGCGGCTCGACCTCGACGTCGTCGCGGTCACCCATCACGCCGAGAACGACAAGTCCCAGCGCGCCATCGAAAAATACGTCGACACCCACGGTGGGCGCTGTGAGGGCCGGCTCAGAAACTGGGTTCCCTACGGCGAGGGGGTCGCCGACGAGTACCGCTACACCATCACGCACGAGGAGTACCGCGCAGCCACGGCATAAAACGCCGCTCGCATCCGCCGGAAGCTACTTTCACGCTGGCTGCGAGGAGGTGACGATGACGGAAGGGAGGTCTCGGCTGGTCGCACGGCTCCCGTTCAGGGCGGGCGCGCTCGCCGGAGCCGCGGCGTACCTGCTCGGCTATCTCCTCACCTCCCTCCTGACGGTCTCGCGCGTTCGGTCGGAGCTGTCCCGAATGAACGTTGATGCGACGCTCTCGCTGTTTGGAGGGAGCGGTGTCGCCCCGTGGAAAGTAACGGGGTGGTTTTTCTACGGCGCACACTTCGTCGACGTCTCGGTCACGAGCAGCGCGATGGACCTCTCGACGGACGTGCTCGACGTGAGCGCGGGCGACTGGCGCACGCTGCTCTTTTTCGTTCCCCCACTGCTTCTGCTTGCCGCCGGCCTGTTCGCCGCCCACCGTGCCGGCGCGAGGCGGGTTTCGGTCGCCGCCGCGGCCGGTCTCACAGTCATTCCGGGTTATTTCGCGCTCGCGTTCGTCGGGGCCTTTCTCACGCAGATCAGCGTGGTCATCGCGGCGGTCGGCCCGGAACTCACGCGCGCGCTCGCGGCGGGGTTCGCCTACCCGCTCGTCTTCGGCCCGCTCGGTGGCGTGCTCGCCATCGTGGCTCAGAGGTCGCGGGCACGCAACTCGCCCCACGGCTCGAAGCCGTGACGGGCGTAGAGTCCACCGGCGGGACCGTTCTCGGTATCGACGTCGAGCATGAGACGCTCAAGCGGGAGGTCCTGCCCGCGGACACAGTCGTAAGCCGCCTCCATGAGGTCGTCGGCGAGACCGCTCGCCCGCCGTGAGTCACGCACGTAGAGTTCGTTCAGTACGGCAGAGTCCCAAATCATCGCCAGTTCCTCGGGCAACACGAAGACGTAGCCCGCGAGGCCGGTCCCGTCATCGGCGACGGTGACACAGTCGGGGTCGCGCTCGATACACCACGCGACCCAATCGAGATAGCGCTCGCGGTACTGTTCGGTGAGTTTCTCGCCGTAGCTCTCTGACTTCTCTTCGTCGCCCAGCGCCCCGAGCTCGCGCTCGAAACGCTCCTTCAGCCCCCACAGCGCCGCCGCATCCCGCTCGGGGTCGTACGCTCTCGTCTCCATAGCTGGGGTTTGCAGACCGCGTGGTTAGGTGTTCCGTCAGCACCACAACGGCTATGCGGAGCCTGTTCGATGGACGGACATGTCCCGAATAAAACTCTTCTTCAGGTTCGTTCTAGCGCTGGTCGCGTTCGTCGTGCTTTTGATTCCGTTTTCGGCGCTGTTTACCCCGCCGGACCCGTTTACCCAACTCATCTTCCTCGGTGCTGCCACGCTTGTCGCTATCCCGGTTGTAGTCGTCTTCGTTCGACGGTCGTACTCGCTCGAACGCCTCTACGGATACTTGCTCGCGGTGAACGTTCTCATCGTTCCCGTGGGCCTCGTTATCGGTGGTATCGGAATCGTCGTTCGAATACTCGTCGGCCGGGTGGCACCGCTCGATTTGCTTGGGGCATCGCCATCGTCGCCATCGCGTACGCACTCGCCTTCCATCTCGTCTATCGCGGCGGCTACACCCGGCTGAAAGCCCGCTTCGCTTAGCGCTCTTCGTACAGCCGCACCGCGAGGACGAAGACGCTCGTGAAAATCAGGAGCAGTTGCCAGCCCGACTGGGCGACCGGGAAGATTCGCTCGACGCTCTCCGGTTCCGTTCCTCTGGTGGGGTCGATACCGCTGCCGATGCGGTACTGTCCCGTGGTCCCGCGTGCGGTCTCGCTGCCCTCGCCGAGTTCGACGAACGTCTGGACGAGGCCACGAGTGTTCGAGAAGAGGAGTTTCCCCGAGAGTTCGTAGAACTGATTGTAAATCGGGTAGAAGAGGTTCACCCCGCCACCGACGAGATCGAGACCGATGGCCGCGAAGGCGATGGCGGCAATCGAGACCCACGCGACGCGCACACCGCGGGCGTGCCAGCGCTCGCGGACGAACGAGCGTTCGCGGATGCGGGTATCGTAGGAGAGCACGCTGGCGATGGCCAGCGGAAAGAGGAGGGTATGGAGCACCGAACGGTGGCCGCCCGGAATCACGAAGCCGGCGAAGGCGTCGAGGTCCGGGACGATAGTGGCCGCGAGCACGACCGCCACCGCCCGTCCGTCGAAGTGGTCGCCGAGCAGCCCCGCCGCGAGCAGTCCCGCGAGCGCACAGTGGACGACCGTCGATGGCACAGGCCGGCTTCGGCACAGTCGTGAATAGTCCTTGCGCCGATGGGCAAGTTTTTGCCCGGAACGAGCGAGAGAGAGCCATGACCGAGCGCGCGCGGCGGGACCTCGCCGGGAAGATCGCCGGCGACGTGGTGTTGAGCGACGACCCCGGCGCGACCATCCGGAAATGGCGAACCGACTTCGATATCGCCCAGACCAGACTCGCCGACGAACTCGACGTCTCGGCATCGGTGGTGTCGGATTACGAGAGCGGTCGACGGCGGAGTCCGGGCATCGCGGTCGTCAGGCGGGTCATCGAGGCGCTGCTCGACATCGACGAGGCGCGCGGCGGCGACCACCTCCGCCAGTACGCCCGTGTGCTCTCGGCGGGTTTCGAGGGCGACATCGTCCGCGACCTCCGGGAGTATCCGACCGCGCTCGACATCGGAGAGTTCTACGACGCCATCGGCGCGACCGAGGTCGTCGCGGGCACACAGACGAGCGTCGCCGGCCACACCGTCATCAACTCCATCGAGGCCATCACGCGCCTGTCCTCCGAGGAGTTCTATCGCCTCTACGGCCAGAGCACGAATCGTGCGCTCGTCTTCACGGGAGTAACCCACGGCGAGGGCGCGCTGGTCGCGCTGCGGGTGGTGACGCCGACGCCGAGCGCGGTCGTGCTGCACGGACTCGACAGTGATGACCTCTGGGAGCACGCGCCGACGCTCGCCCGCGCCGACGGCTTCTCGCTGGCGGTCGTCAAGGGTGACCTAGAGACGATGCTGGAGACGATGGGCGACCTTCCATAGCAACCGACGCCAGCGGTTCCGACGTTTATTGTCGAGCCGCGACGAGACGATGGTGGATGACCTCCGAGAAAGCGAAGATGCTGAACGGCGAGCCGTACGACCCCAGCGACCCGGAACTCGTGGCCGAGCGAGAGCGTGCGCGAGCGCTCACCCGGCGGTACAATGAGGCGGATGGCGACGAGCGTCGGGACGACCTGCTCCGGGAACTGCTCGGTTCGGCGGGCGAGAAACTCCACATCGAGCCACCGATTCGATGCGATTACGGTTTCAATATCCACGTCGGCGAGAACTTTTATGCGAACTTCGACTGTGTTATCCTCGATGTCTGCCGCGTCGATATCGGCCACGACTGTCTGCTGGGACCCGGCGTTCACATCTATACCGCGACACACCCGCTTGCGGCGACCCGGCGGCGTTCGGGGGTCGAATACGGCAAGCCGGTCGCCATCGGGGATGACGTCTGGCTCGGTGGTCGTGCGGTCATCAATCCCGGCGTCACGGTCGGCGACGGCGCAGTCGTGGCGTCGGGCGCGGTCGTCACCGAGGACGTTCCGGCCGGCGTCGTGGTGCAGGGAAACCCGGCGACGGTCGTGCGAGAACTGGAGTGAATCACGAACCGTTCGAGGGCGCTACTCGACGTACCGGTAGGTCCGCTCGTCCATCGGGCCGGGTCCATCGCGGACGAACTCCTCGCTAGGTGTGGTGAACGCATCGATATCGGCCTCCTTGTCGTGGTTGTGGACGTCGTGGATTTCCTCGTACTCCTCGAACGTGATGTCGCGTCGCTCGGTCAGCTGTTCGTCGATATCGAGTGCGTCGATTTCGTCAGTCCAGTTCTCCTGAACGGTTTCGGCGTGGATTTCGGCCTGTGCGCCGCTTCCATACGAACCGACGAGCAACTGCTTGCCGGCCATATCGATGTCCTCCTCACGGGCGCGCCGGAGCGCACTCGCGCGGGCGACGTGGACCGAACCGGTGTACCAGTTGCCGACGTGGCGGGCGATGTCGAGCGTCGGCTCGATGGCGCGGTCGTACCATTCACCGTATGCGTCGGTTTCCTTCAGCGCGTCCATGTATTCCCGCACCGCGTCGTGGTATTGGGATTCGTCGTCGAACTCCTCGATGCGGGGCTGGCGACCGATGTCCGTGGCGACGGTCTCCTCGATGTCGGTATCCCGAATCATGTGGCGGTAGCCGAACAGCGCGGCCTTCCGCACCATCCCCGGGAACGGCGTGTGGAACGGGATGTACTCGAACTGGTCGGGATGGGTCTGGCCGGCGACGCTCTCGTAGTCGGCCAGCGCTTCACGCATCCGGGCGAGATAGACCTGTACCGAGCGCTTGCCGTCCACGCTCGGGAACTGCTGGTTCGGCTTGAGGAAGTCCGTCTCGTCGGCGCTGCCGAAGCCCTGTTCGAGGCTCATCTCCACGAGGTCAGGGTCCTCGGCGATGAGCATCGCCACCGCGCCCGCACCCTGCGTGGCCTCGCCGGCGTCGCCGCGCGCGTAGAGGGCCGTGTCGGTCGCAATCACGAGCGCCGCCCGCCCCCGGTGGCGACCGGCACGAATCCAGTTGTAGGCGTCGTCCAGACTTTGGGTGCCCGAGATGCACGCGAACTTGCGCTCGCCCTTGTTCGCGTGATGGAAATCGTCCTCGAAGACTTCTTCGAGACAGCCCGCGATGTACGTCGAGACGGGTTTGGCGTTGTCGAAGGCACTCTCGGTGGCGACGTCGATGCGACCGATGTCCTCGGGCGTCAGCCCCTTGCGCTCCATCAGCTTGTGGGCGGCGTTCGCGCCCATCGTCACGATGTCCTCCTCGACATCGGGGAACGAACTCGCGTGCAATCCGAGTCCCTTCGTGTACTTTCCGGGGTCTTCGTCCATCGCGGGCGCGAACGTCTCCGCGAGGTCGAGCCTGAGCTTTCCGGCGTGGACCGCGACCGCATCGATACCGACGCTGTTCATGAACTGCGTATGCGCCGACGAGCTATATGATTCCGTCGACTCTGAAATCGTCGATTGTCGAAATCAGTGGGACGGGTCAGTCGGCGTTCGTCTCGTCGTCGGCTGCCGTGGGCATCGTCAGCCGGCCGATGTGGTTGCCGAAGAGCCACTCTGACCAGCCGAGTTCGAGCATCTGGCAGTCGCGGTCCCGGATGCGCCGGTCGCGGGTGGCTGTAGTTCAGGACCGCGACGAACACGACGCCGCCGACGGTGTTGCCGAGGGTCACCGGCGTGTCGGAATCTCCGGTGCCGGCTACCGTGTCCGACCGGCGCATTCAACGCCCCTCGGTCGATGAGTCCGAGTCATAATATGGCGCAATTGGTCACCAGTGTTCCCAAACAGCGGACTTGCTACCGATTGGGTTGCGGGCAGTGTGGGTCACCCGGATGAACGAACATCAGTGAGCTATCCCCAACCATAAATCGAAATGCGCGATACAAAAATATCCGTGCGCGATAGAGTCGTTTCGTCGATGTATCGGAAGGAATCGAGAAACTGCCCGTTGGTCACCGAAACGAGAGCGTTCATACTTCTGTCGGACGAATCCGACGACTGTTGGCAGAAAACGGTCGAGGGCTGGTCGAGTGAACAGTTCTCCTCAGGCGGACAGTCTCACTCGCGTGCCGGCGTGTACGCCTCGTTGTGTGCTACACAGTCGTGCAGCCCGTTCTGCTCGAAGCGTTTGATGTGCCCGCCAACGACGTAGAGCGTCCCGTCGATGACTCCCGATGTGGCCCCGCCGCGGAGATGGGTCGGCTCCGGGAGGTCGGTCTCGAAACCGTCCTCGACGGGGTCGTAGCGGTGGGCAATCGGTTTGTACCGCTCGACGGTCGACTCGCCCTCCCAGAACATGCCGTGGGTGAGGTAGGCCCGTCCGCCGATGACCGGGTTCGAGTGGGTGGCGTAGGTCCCCGACCGCGGCAGCGACTGTGCACGCTCGAACTCGCCCGCGTCGAGGTCGTATCTGAAGTTCGAGTCGGTCGGTCCGGTCGTGCCCGACAGGCCGCCGATGGCGTGGAGATACTGGGTGTCGTCGACCGAAAACAACGCCACCGTCGGCCAGCGCTTGGCCGCGGGCATCCGTGCGAGGTCCGCGTCGGCCACCTGCTCCGCCGCGGGGTCGAACGTCCAGAGTCGACGCTCGTCGTAGGTTCCCGGAACGTCCCCGTCGGAGCCGTGGTCGGTCGCCGTCGCGGCGTCGTGGTCGCCGGTGCCGCCGCCGAGGCAGTAGATCAGTCCGTCCTTCGGGTTGTAGACTCCACCCATCACCCAGTTCGGGTACGGACAGCGAACGTCGAGTTCGGTCCAGCCCTCGCCGGGTCGATAGCGAAAGACCGCGTCCGACGGCGAATCGCCTTCATAGGGTCCATCGGTCGGTGCGCCGCCGAAGCTATACAGCGCGTCGTCGGTCGCGACGCCACAGGGACCCCACAGTCTCCGGGGGAGGTCGGGCAGGCGCTCCCACGCACCTCTCGTTCCCGCCGTCGGGTCGTACGCGAAGGTCCGCGCGACCGCTGCCAGCCCGACGCCGGTCTCGATGCCGCCGAAGAAATGGAGTCTCCCCTCAAGGACGCCCCCGCCGGCGTCGCTACCGACGACCGGCAGCGGAGTCTGCTCGGTCCAGCCGGTCGCAGTAGCCGCTCCCGTGGCGGTCGTCGGGTCGGGAGTTCGGGTCGTCGACGTGGATTCAGGGGGTCGGGTCGTCGTGCGGGTCGCTCCGAACGTCGGCGTTGCGGTCGGTTCGGGCGTTTTCGTGGCCGCCGCGGGCGCGGTCGTGGGTATCGACTGTTCCTGCGTCGTCGTCCGCGGCGTTCGCTCGCCGTTCGGGGTCGTATCGGACGTCTTCGAATCGGTTGCCGAACCGTCCGTCTCACGACCGAACAGACAGCCGGCAGTTGCGGCGAGCGTGCCGACGCCGAGCGCACGCAGCGCCGCTCGTCGGGAGCGATGGCGCGGTCGGTCGTCCACGCTCAGGCCGCGTCCTCGTCCTCTTCGATGAGTTCGGGGTCGCTCAGGGCGCTTTCGAGGCTTCCGAGACCGTTTATCCACTCGGCGACGGGACCGTAGCCGACGTCCTCGACGAGGGTCGGGTCGAGCGTCGCGCCGTCAACGATACGAGTGCCCGCGCGCGCGCAGTGGTCGAGTGCATCGTCGAAATTCTCGTCGGCTTCGGCGGCGCTCGCGGCGTCGAGATGGTGTTCAATGTCCTCCCCGTCGGGACCTTCGACGACGTACAGTTCGGCCGTATAGAAGACACAGACCAGCGATGTCTGGACGCCGTCGACCAGCAGCAGCGTCTCCTCGTCCTCGATGTCGACGTCGGCGAGCACGATGTCGCGCGCATCCGCGAGTTCCTTGAGCGCCATCTCTTCGTTGAGTTCCTCGTCGTCGTAGGCGGCGATGATCTTCGTGACGGCGATGGCGGCGTCCTCCTGGAGGTTCCAGAGCAGGCGGGCAGCGTCCTCGTCGTCGGGGTCGAGGTCGGTCTCGCGGAGGCGGTCGAGCCAGTTCTGCCAGCGCTCCTCGGTGTAGAACTCGTCGGGGGGTGCGCTCATACCGCTTCGAGCGCTTTGCTGTTGATAGGCCTTTTCGTTACCCGAGCGTCTCGATACCGTACACCTGTCGTGGCGTCTCGACATGGGCGTTTCGCACGGCGTCGTCGAATCCCTCTTCACGCAGCCACCGCACCCGCCGCGGCACCGTCTTCGACCCCAGCACGGCCCCCGGCCGCTCGGGGTCGTCGATGAAATCGGTCTCCATCAGGAAGGAGTCGCCGGCCTCCGCTGCTTTCCGCAACCTCTCCTTTTCGCTCATCACGCTCGGCATCGGCCCGGCGAGTCGCCCGCCCGCGTAGTGCTTGACCACCCGGTGAGCCGGGAGACCGCGCTCGTCGGCCCACTCGGTGATGTCGGTGAGGTCCTCGCTCGCCTCGGTGTGAAGCTGGACGGCGCAGTCGTTGTCGGCCCCGAGCGCGAGCGCGTGGCGCAGGACCCGATTCGATTCCTCCCAGACGGCATCGGAGACCTCGTAATGTGGACGGCCGGATTTCAGCGCGAGCCCATCCGAGGGAACGTACTCGGCGGCGACGTCGAGACCGGCTCGCATCAACTCGCCGGCTGCTGAGGGAGTGAATCCACGTTCGGTGAGCTGGCTGATGAGTCCCGGATGCACACCCAGAACGGGCCACGCCCGGCCATCCAGCACCTCGCTCGCCTCCTCGACGACGTCGATGGTGGTCTCGAAGACCGCCCGAAAGTCCTCAGGCTCGTCGACGTCGATACCGAGCGTCCAGGAGGGCTTGTTGACCACGAGCAGGTGCGTCCCGCCAGCGCGCGCGAAGTCCTTCACGGCCTCGATGCCCTGCCCATGCTCGGGGTCGAGATGGAGATGGTTGTCGAGCACTGGGGTGTCGAAGTCCATATCCACGCTACGGGCGTGCCGACCCAAATCGGTTGCTCATTCGAGCGTCACGGCGTCGTGGGCCGCGTTGCGCAGCGCGTCCGAGCGCCCGTGTGCGCCGGGCGCGATGGCGAACGTCTCGATACCACGGCGAGCGGCGTGTTCGAGCACCGGCTTGAAATCGGTATCGCGCGAGGCGATCACCAGAAGGTCGAAATCGTCGATGGCGGCGGTCGCATCGACCGCGAGTTTCACGTCGACGTCGCCGCTGGTGATGCAGACCTCGAACCCGCGGGCCTCGGCGGCCTGAATCAGCCCCGGCGTGGCGTGCTCGTCGAGATACAATCGGGCGACATCGAGGCGACCACGCTCGGCAGCGAGCGTGCGAACGTCGTCGAGGTCGACGTCGAACTCGTTTCTGAGGACGTTCGGGCCGTCGACGAACAGGCCGACCGTCGGCTCGTCGGCCTTCGACACCGCCTCACGAAGCCGCTCGCGCATGCACCGACGTTTCGGCGGACGGACAAAGCCATGCCGATGTCCGGCCGAGAACCCCAAAAAGATATCGTCGGATGGAGTTTATCATATATTGCATGGTTTATTTAGCAAGATTTAAGATGATAGAAGATGCCGGTGTGGAGGTAGCATGGTTGAGAAACCCACACTCGACCGGCGAACGGTACTGAAAGCACTCGGTGCGGGAACGCTGTTTTCCGGGGTCGCGTCGGCGGCTCCCGGCCGCCAGCCCGGACCGAAGAAGGACGAAATCCTCGTCGGGGTGTCGGCGTCGGTCGACGACATGGAACGGACGGTCAGGCAGGCCGTTCCCGGCAACGCACGCATCGTCCACAGAAACGAGACGCTTAGTTATGTGGCGGTGAAGTTCCCGAGTCAGGCTCCCGACCACGCGAAGGGGAACTTCATCGACGCGATAACGAAAAAGGACGAGGTGAAATACGCCGAGCCGAACGCGACCCATCGGGCACTCGCCACACCGAGCGACCCGCGCTTCGGTGACCAATACGCACCCCAACAGGTCAACGCGCCGGCGGCGTGGGACACCACGCTCGGCGATGCCGGTGTCACGGTCGCCGTCATCGACACCGGGGTGCAGTACGACCACCCCGACTTGGCAGGGAACTTCGGCTCCGCGACGGGCAGGGACTTCGCCGACGGCGACGGCGACCCGTATCCCGACGTGCCCGCAGACGAGTACCACGGGACCCACGTCGCCGGCATCGTCGCCTCGGGCACCGACAACGGAACCGGCGTCGCGGGCATGGGGAACTCCACCCTCCTCTCGGGGCGCGCGCTCGACGAGGGTGGCTCGGGGTCGACCGCCGACATCGCCGATGCCATCGAGTGGGCCACGGACCACGGTGCGGCGGTCATCAACATGTCGCTCGGCGGCGGTGGCTACACGAACACGATGAAAAGCGCCGTCTCGTACGCCCAGTCAAACGGCTCGCTGGTCGTCGCGGCGGCGGGCAACAACGGCTCCGGGACCGTGTCGTATCCGGCGGCGTACAACGAGTGTCTCGCGGTCTCGGCGCTCGATGCGAACGAAGACCTCGCCTCGTACTCGCAGTACGGCAGCGAGATCGAACTCGCCGCGCCCGGTTCGAACGTGCTCTCGACGACGACCGAAACTCGTGGGAGCTACGAGCGACTCTCGGGCACCTCGATGGCGACGCCCGCCGTCTCGGGCGTCGCGGGGCTGACGCTCGCTCGGTGGGACCTCACCAACAGCGAACTCCGGAGCCACCTGAAGAACACGGCGGTCGATGTCGGACTGTCCGCCGACGAGCAGGGGTCGGGCCGGGTCGATGCCGCCAATGCGGTCTCGACCGACCCCGGTAGCGGTGGCGGGGGCGGCGGAGGCGGCGGTGGCGGTGGGGACTCGACGAGCGCGTCGGTCGATGGCTCGCTGTCGAGTTCGTACGACTCGAAGTGCTGGTCGTACGGCTTCGAGTACGATTCACCCTCACAGGTCGTCGTCGAGATCGATGGTCCACGAGACGCTGATTTCGACCTCTATGTGAACGACGGCACCGGCTCGTGTCCGACGACGGGCAGTTACGACTACCGCTCGTGGACGCCCGACAGTCAGGAGTCCATCACCATCGACGAGCCGGAGACATCGAGTGCGCTACACGTGCTCGTGGATTCGTATTCGGGAAGCGGGAGTTACACACTGACGATTACCGAAACCGCGTAATCGTCCAGTACCGTTTCGCGACCCGTCACTGGCAGGGCGGGGACTGAAGTTCCCGAAGAGCGAACGGCCAGTATGAGCGAGGACGACCCCCACGAGCGCGACGTCACGCTCGCAAAGGAAAAGGACGAGGAGAGCCAGGAGACCGACGACGCCGAGCAGGCCCGCGAGGAAGAAGCGGAGCAAGCTCGCGAGGAGGCCGCCGAAGGAGAGGTCGAGAACGAATCCGAAAAGCGCGAGACCGCCGCCCGCGAGGCCGAAAACCCCGACAACCACCGCGACGAGTCCCCACACAGCAGCTGAGTGCGCGCGGAACGATACCACGGGTGAACGATTTTCACATCAAGAGCGCCCGGACGACGAGCAGCGGCGCGAGTCCGAGCAGCGTGAGACCGAGGACGACCGTCAGCCGGTCGGCATCGACGCGGTGGGCGACGCGCCAGCCGCCGACCGCGCCGACGAGATAGCTCCCGCCGACGACGAACACGAGCGGGGCGACGATTGCGCCCTGAACGAAATACGAGGCCATCGTCGCCGCCGAGATGAACACGACGGCGACCTGCGTGGCGGCGAGTGCGGGGACCAGCCCGACACCGACGAGAACGAGTGCGGGCGGGACTAGCGCGGCACCGCCGATGCCGAACAGCCCGCCGGCGACGCCGACGCCGAGACCGATGGCGGCGAAGCCGACGAGACCGCGCGTGGCGTTCGAGTCGAGGTGGACAGTCGGCTCGACGCCGTAGCGCTCGGTGCAGACGATGACGAGTCCCGTGACGGCGAGCAGGACACCGAGCAGTATCCCGAACAGCCGCCGTGAGACGAGCGCGTTGAGCGCGACGCCGATGCGCGTGCCGACGACGCCGCCGATACCGACGGCGACCGCGAGCGACCAATCCATATCGTCCGAGCGGGCATAAATGAGAGCGCCGAGCGCCGACCCACCGACGAAGGTCGCGCTCGCCGTGCCGGCGACCTGTGCAGCCGAAAGCCCCGTTCCGACGTAGAGCGCCGCCAAGACGAAAATCCCACCCGGTCCCACGGCGGTGACGACGACCCCACCGACGAACGAGACGAGCGCGAGCACGACCAAGACGCCGGGGTCCATGGCATCACCGTGAGCGACGGCGGGAAAACCCTCGCCATTCACCGCCAGCGGTGCGGGCGGCTTACTCCGTCGTGGAGACGGCTTCGAGTACCTCCGCGTGGGCCGTGTCGTTCGAGGCCACGAGTTCGGGGCTGTCGTGACGCCACCGCTCGCCGGCGAGGTCCGTCACGCGGCCGCCGGCGCGGCGAATCATGTGCGCGCCCGCGACCGTATCCCACGGACTCATCCGCGTGGTGGCGACCGCAGCGTCGAGCGACCCGCCGGCGACCGCCGCGAGCGTCGCCTGCGCACAGCCAAATCGACGGATGTCGCCGAAGCGCTCGGCGAGCGCGCCCACGGTGGTGCCGTAGTCCCCGCCGAGAAGAATCGGCGCGACCGCGAACGTCTCGGGGTCCTCGCGCGCGCTCACGCGAACCGGGTCGCCGTTGAGCGTCGTCTCCTCGCCCACGAGATACGTGTCGCCGAGTGCGGGCAGGACCGTGGCCGCGGCGACCGGTTCGCCGTCCTCGACGGCGGCGACGCTCGTCCCCCAGATGCGCAGTCCGCGGACGAAGTTGCTCGTCCCGTCGATTGGGTCGATTATCCACGCCGGTCCCGCCTCGGGCACCCGTTTTCGAATATCCGCTCGCGGGTCGCCCTGCTCCCCGCTCGTGCGTCCGGCGGAGTCGTGCTCCGCCTGCTCTTCACCGACGATGGCGTCGTCGGGAAACGCCTCACGGATGCACGCGACCGTGCGGCGTTGGGCGGCGCGGTCGGCGTCGGTGACGAGGTCGGTCTTGCCGGATTTGGTCTCGACCGAGAGGTCGCCACGGAACGATTCGAGCGCGACGCTCGCGCCGATGCCGGCTGCTCGTGCCGCGCGGTCGGCCCGCGTGTCCGTCATGGCAAACACGACGACGCCGGCGAACAAAAGTCGGTCGCCGGAAGCAAACCATTAGACCCCGCGGCGTGAGGTTCCGGTATGGCGCTTCGCACACCACCACTGGGCGCGGCCCACGAGGCCCGCGACGCGAGCATAACCGAGTTCGGCGGCTGGGAGATGCCCGTCGAGTTCGACTCGATTCGCACCGAACACGAGAGCGTCCGCGAGACAGTGGGGAAGTTCGACGTCTCGCACATGGGCGAAATCACCGTCTCGGGACCCGATGCCGAGGGACTGATGAATCGACTGACGACCAACGACGTGAGTGCGCTCGCTCGGGGGAGGGCACAGTACGCGGCCATCACCGATTCCGAAGGGACGATGCTCGACGACACGGTGTTGTACCGGCTTCCCGAGGGCCGTGATGAGGAGTTCCTGTTCGTCCCGAACGCGGGCAACGACACCGCGATGGCCGAGCGCTGGGAGAGCCACCGCGAGGAGTGGGACCTCGATGCCGAAATCGAAAACCGCACCGAGGAGTACGCGATGCTGGCCGTACAGGGACCCGAGGCCGCCGCGCTCGTCGACGGAGTGACCGACGACGACCCCACCGAACTCGGGCGGTTTTCGGCGACCGACGCGACCATCGCCGGGACGGATTGCCTGCTCGCGCGCACGGGCTACACCGGCGAGGACGGCTTCGAGGTCGTCTGTCCGTGGGGGAGTGCAAAAGCGGTCTGGGAGGCCTTCGACTGCCAGCCCTGTGGACTCGGCGCGCGCGATACGCTCCGCATCGAGGCGGGTCTCCTGCTCGCCGGACAGGACTTCCACAGTGAAGAGAACCCTCGCACCCCCTACGAGGCGGGCATCGGCTTCGCGGTCGATATCGATACCGAGTTCGTCGGGCGGGACGCACTCGCCGAAGTCGCCGAATCGGGACCCGACGAACGACTCGCGGGCTTCGAACTCGACGAGCGCGCGGTGGCCCGACACGGCTACGAAATCCGGGATGGCGACGGGGAAGCACTCGGCACGGTGACCAGCGGGACGATGGCTCCCACACTCGGCGTGCCAGTCGGGTTGGGCTACGTGCCCGCCGCGTACGCCGAACCGGGAACCGAGGTCGCGGTCGTCGTCCGCGGCGAGGCGAAAGATGCACATATCAGGGCGCTCCCCTTCTACGAACGATGAGCTTCGACGTTCCCGACGACCGCCGGTACATGGAGAGCCACGAGTGGGCCAGCGCGGATGGCGATACCGCACGAGTGGGGATTTCCGATTTCGCACAGGACGAACTCGGCGACATCGTCTTCGTCGAGTTCCCCGACGAAGGCGAGGAGGTCGCCCATGACGAGCAGTTCGGCGTCGTCGAGTCCATCAAGGCAGTGTCGGACCTCTACTCGCCGGTGTCCGGCACCGTGACCGCGACCAACGACGAACTGCTCGACGCGCCCGAACTGCTCAACGACGACCCCTACGGCGAGGGGTGGCTCGTCGAGGTCGACCTCGCCGACGAGGACGGTCTCGACGAGCTACTGAGCGCAGACGACTACCGCGACCAGATCGAGTAGTCGTTCCCGAGACCGACGGTCTGATATGGGCCGCGTCCGGACCGTCCGATAGCAGATGCCCACACACAGCACGGGAGGACGGCGATGAGCGGAAGCGACCGGGGAAGTCCGTTCGCGCCACATACCGCATCCGAGACGACGGCGATGCTGGAGGCGGTCGGGGTCGACAGCGAAGAAGCGCTGTTCGACATCCCCGAGGAGATTCGCTTCGACGAGGAGTTCGGCATCGAGCCACGGGGCGAGCGCGAAATCAGGCGCGAGGTTCAGCTCCACCTCGACCGCGACGACGACCTCACGGCGTTTCTGGGGCGAGGCCACTACGACCACTACGTGCCCTCGATGGTCGACCACCTCGCCGACCGCTCGGAGTTCCTCTCCTCGTACACCCAGTACCAGCCCGAAGTCGCACAGGGATTCCTCCAAGCACTCTTCGAGTATCAGTCGCTGCTGGTCGAACTCACGGGACTGGAGATAGCGAACTGTTCGATGTACGACGCCGCGAGCGCGCTCGGCGAGGCCGCGACGCTCGCGCTGCGGGCGCGGTCGGTCGATGGAACCCGGATTCTGGTGCCCGAACTGCTCGCCGAGGGCCGGCGCGCGGTGCTCGAAAACTACCTCGCCGGCACCGATGCCGTGGTGGAGAGCTACCCGATGGACGACGGCAACGCCGACCGGGAGGTGCTCGCCGAAACGCTCGACGAGGAGTGTGCGATGGTCTATGCCGAGAATCCCACAGTCAGGGGGACCATCGAGGAGGGGCTGAGTGAGGTCGGCGACCTCGCCGACGAGAACGGCGCGCTGTTCTGTCTCGGCTCGGACCTCGTGGCGCTCTCGCTGCTCGAAGAGCCGGCGAGCATCGGGGCCGACGTGGTGGTCGGCGACGCGGCGCTTGGTCTCGGTGCGAGCGGCGGGTTGGGTCTCGGGCTGTTCGCAACACGGGAGAAGTTCCTCCGGCAGGTGCCGGGGCGGCTGGTCGGTGCGGGCGAGGACAGTAGCGAGCGGCGGGCGTACACGCTCACGCTTCAGACCAGAGAGCAGCACATCCGCCGCGAGCGTGCGACGTCCAATATCTGCACGAATCAGGCATGGGTCGCGCTCAGAGCCGCGATGCACGCCGCGTGGCTCGGTCCCGACGGGTTGGTGAACCTCGCCGGTGACTGTGTGACGAACGCGCGCGACCTCGCCGGACAGTTGGATGCCATCGACGGCATCGACGCGCCGGCCCACGACCGCCACCACTTCCGGGAGTTCGCCGTCCGGACCGACCGAGCGGCAACGGAAGTCAGGGCAGACCTCGAAGACGAGGGGTTCGCGGTCCACGCAATCGACGACCACCTCGTACAGGTCTGTGTCACCGAGACGAACGCCGAACAGGTCGAAGAACTCGCCGAAGCTTTCGAGGTGATTGCATGATTCACGGTCGGACGCGGAGCGTCCTCCCTGTCTTCGAGCGGGCATCACCCGCTCGAACGGTCCGTGGAACTCCACCAGAGTTCCACGCTACTTCACGCTCGCCACGGAGGTGGCTCGCGTGAAATACGACCAAGCCCGGTGGACGCGCGAGGACGGCGACGGAGACACCTACGAACCGCTGCTCACCGAGAAGCGCTCGCGCGAGGTCGCAGTCGACGAGTCGCCGCTGCCCGACAATCTTACGCGTGAGTCTGTCGAGCTGCCGAACCTCTCGGAGTCGGAACTCGCCCGTCACTACACTCGGTTGTCACAGATGAACTACGGCGTGGAGAGCGGGCCGTTCCCGCTCGGGAGCTGTACGATGAAGTACAACCCGAAATTCACCGAGGACGTGGCGGCACTGCCGGGAGCCGCGACCCACCCCGCGCGCTCGGCGGCGAGCACGCAGGGGACGCTCGAACTCCGCCATCACCTCCAGTCGTATCTCGCGCGCATCGGCGGGATGGACAGTGTAACGCTCCAGCCGCCCGCTGGGGCCGCCGGCGAGTTCACCGGAATTTTGGTCGCGAAGGCCTATCACGAAGAGCACGGCAACGACCGAAGCGAAATCATCGTCCCCGAGAGCGCCCACGGTACCAATTTCGCCAGCGCGGCGCTCGCGGGCTACGAGGTCGTCGAACTGCCGAGCGCCGAGGACGGCCGCGTCGATGTCGAGGCGCTCAAGGCGGCGGTGAGCGACGATACGGCGGCGTTGATGCTCACTAATCCCAACACCCTCGGGCTGTTCGAGCGCGACATCGAGGAGATCGCCGACATCGTCCACGACGCTGGTGGATTGCTCTACTACGACGGCGCAAACCTCAACGCGCTCTTGGGCCGTGCGCGGCCGGGCGATATGGGCTTCGACGTGATGCACTACAACGTCCACAAGACGTTTGCAACGCCCCACGGCGGTGGCGGACCGGGTGCCGGACCGGTCGGCGTCGTCGAGGAGCTCGCGCCCTACCTTCCGACGCCACAGGTCAGGGAATCCGATGGCGAGTACGAGCGCGTCGAGCCGGAACGCTCGATTGGGAAAGTACATGAGTTCGACGGCAACTGGCTCGTGCTGCTCAAGACCTACGCCTACATCGCTCGGCTCGGCGATGCTGGACTTTCTGATGCGAGCGCGAAGGCCGTGCTGAACGCGAACTACCTCGCCAGTCGGATCGACTACGAGATTCCGTTTTCCCCGTTTCACCACGAGTTCGTCGCCAGTGCCGAGCGCGATGCGGCCGATGTCGCCAAGCGGATGCTCGATTACGGCGTCCATCCGCCGACGACGAAGTGGCCCGAAATCGTGGATGAAGCACTGATGACCGAGCCCACAGAATCGGAGACCCGCGCGTCGCTCGACCAACTCGCGCGGGCGTTCGACCGGGCGGCCGCCGATAGCGACGAAGCGCTCGAAACCGCGCCCGAGCGGACCGCGGCGGGCCGCATCGACCAGGCGGACGCCGCCCGGAACCCGCGACTGTCGTGGCAGGCGCTCGACAGGGAGTGATTCCCAACACGGGCGCTACTCCCTCGTGTTGCTAAGGTTTAGTAGACTACGGTCGAAGGTTGATACATGACCGTCGTCAGCGTCTCGATGCCCGAGGAGTTACTGAATCGAATCGACGACTTCGCCGACGACCACGGCTACACCGGGCGCAGCGAGGTGATTCGTGACGCCGCGCGCGACCTCCTCGGCGAGTTCGAGGACGCCCGGCTGGAGGACCGCGAACTCATGGGCGTCGTCACGGTGTTGTTCAACTACGAGACCACGAGCGTCGAGGAGCGGCTGATGCACATTCGACACGAACACGAAGAGCTCGTCGCCGCGAACTTCCACAGTCACGTCGGCAATCGCTACTGCATGGAACTGTTCATCCTCGATGGCTCGCTGGAGGCGATTTCGGCGTTCGTCGGCCAGATTCGCGCGACGAAGAACACCCTCAGCGTGGACTATTCGGTGATGCCGGTCGACGACTTCGCCGGTCCGCTCGCCGACAGCGGTTGAACTGCGGCGTGTTCGTGAGAAGTACCGGTTAGTGTCGGTACCGGCTAGATAGTTTTATGTGCTCGTGTCACAGTAGTACACAGTATGCCAGCATGTCCGCTCTGTGACGAGGCCGTCTCCGAGGAACGGCCGCGCCACCGCGTCACCCTCGAAATCGAGGACACGACGCGCTCGACGAAGCAGTTCATGGGCGACGAAGCCGAAGTCAAACGCTACTGCATCGACCGGCAGGTCTGTCCCGACTGTTGGGACGACCTGCGCACGAACCTCTCGTAACGACTCCCTTTTCACCCGGTCGAGAACGATACGCAACTAGCCGCGCGAGCGATGTGAACGGTCCAGCCCGTCCGAAACGAGCAGTCTGTCGGTAGTTGGTAACAACGCAAATACGCCACCCCTTCAAAGCCCTTTCCATGACTGCTAACCCCTATCATACACCGTTCTGAAAAATACAGTTATATTAAAACTCTCCTCACTGAAATAAGTTTTTTATTATTCTTGTAGGATACATTCGAAAATATTCATATCGGGGGCGCACGGAGGTGTAGTTGTCATGTCCGATGACCAACTCCGGACGTACCTGCACCGCCACCCGAAAACGCTGGCCGCGCTGTTCAGCCTGACTGTGCTGCTGTCACAGATGGGGTCTGTGGCGGCCAATAATGTCGGATGGAATGGTCCGTAAGTTATAGCTCATCGATATCGAGCTGATTGCTCCAGCGAAGCTTCGTTTGAAATTTGACTGGTGCATTTTCAAGCGATAAAAATCCCTTGAGTTCGCTCTTAGATATTGTAAACGAATCTATCAGTCCGGGCGATAAGTATCCTTCTTGATTGTCACCTATTTTTGGGATGATTATGGAACCCATACCATTGCCACTCGCGTGGTAAGAGTTATATCTGACATCAAATGAGGTACCTGTATCCTTGATTTCGCATATATTCGGGTGTGAATGGGGAGCCTGCGCAATCGCCAATCCGCCGTCGCCCACCACCAGATATTCATCACCCATGATGCTCTCGTCGCGGGCGATGTCGAGCGCGGCGCGCAGTGGGAACCCGGCGTTGAGCAGGCGCGCGAGTGCCTGACCCATCTTGATACCCTCGCTGTTCAGGATATCGGAGAGGGTGACGATACCGCCGATGGCCCCGGCCTCGATCAGCGCCATCCCCTGCCGATAGGACTGGCAGGCGTTCAGGAGAAAGGCGTCCACTCCCACCGAATCGAGTTGCCGGGCATCGAGGCGACCGTCGGCACACGCGAACCCCTCGCTGTCGACGTGGCCGATGTAGTGCAGGAAATCCGTTCGCTCTCCGAGCACGTCCGCGAACTCCGCGGTCGTGAGGTCACGCTCGACGGTGATGTCAAAGGGCAGGTCCGCCCGCTCGCCATACATCTCCTCGACGGCACGCTCGTCGTCCATCGCCCTGTCGTTACAGACCACCGTAATCTCGATGTCGCCCTCGGCGGGCGCACGCTCCAAGCGATTGTGGTAGGCCGAAAGCGACGCCTTACTCGCACCCAACGGCGTTCCCGCCCCCACCCACGTCTGCTCTAGTGAATCGGCCGGCTCGGGCCGCACGAACGGCTCCTCGATGTCGATATCGCCCGGACCGTCCACGAACCCACCGTTGTCGGCCCTGGCAATCGGGGGTTCCCCGTTCCCATCGGCTATCGAAGTCGCCCCCGAACCGGTCGCCGGATTCACCGACCGAACGACGGCGAGGTCGGCGACGACGAACGGCAGGCTCTCGACGCTCGCCGGCGTGGCCGCGACGTGGGCCGTGAGCTTCCACGTCGGGACCTGCTCGGCTATCGTCGCGTACGGTATCGACAGGTACGCTTCCAGTTGCTCGGCCAACGGCCGCTCGTACAGCGCCGCGAAGTCCAACCCCAGCTCGTCCTCCAGCACCCGCCGCTCGTGTAGCTCGACCGGATACAGCCCCTCGGTCCGAGTAAGACAGTCGAGAAAGAACACCTGCTTCAGCGTGCGGGCGACCGTCTCCTCGAAGCCCTCCGAGCGCTCCAGTTCGTACTCGAACCCGCGCTCGGTCCGAAGAAGTGGTCGCTCACCCGGTTCGACGGTCGCCCCCAGATAGTACGAAAGCGGCGCGACCGCGTAGACCGCGCCGTACTCCCG